>NZ_JAUBOZ010000100.1:0-28853 GCF_036700475.1 Microcoleus sp. T2B6
AATTTTGAGGTTTTTTCCTGTCCCGGTACACTTAATATCAATTTAATAATTTAACAGCAAGCTCTACACTCCAATTTAAGTGATTGTAGCAGAGCCAAGCTACCAACTGTAGCATTTATATTCGTTTCATAGGAGCTGTTCTTGCTTTCTACGGCTGTCCTCAAGCTCTCTAATGCCAGCACTTACCTCTTGCTGCTATTGTTAAGAACAAGCAAGGAGCGTGTTTAAAAGCCCGCCGCCGTGCTATTGACCGACTTGGACTGTCGTAGGTTAAAACCCACCGACTGAACCTACTAGCGCAGGAGGAACGAACTTCGCGGGAACAGTTGAGTCGAAAAGTAGAAGTCACTCCCGAATTGGTATCGGTGTTGCTAATTCGCTTAGGGTTGTAGGATGGAAATTAGATGTGGACGATTAATTCATACAAAATTTTTACTCTAAGAACGCCAGGGGGCGATCGCTTCACCGAGTTTGTTGATGCCTTAATCAGGGCAGAAGCATACATTCACAGCCTACCCCAATCCGAAATTGCTACAAACCTGCGGACAAATCTCGGTGATAAGGGCGTGGATACCGAACTGCGCCAAGCAATCCCTAGTCAAACAGGGTGGACTAATTTTCTTACTTGTTGGCAGTACAAAGCGACTCAATTTGCAGGGACTTCAGAATCAGACTTACAGAAAGAAATCAATAAATCTTACTCGAAAGAACTTATTCAAAAAGGTTATGGTTATCGGTATTGTATTGCTGATGACTTAACAGCAGAAACGAAAAGAAATTGGGAAAAAATTCTGAATGATGAAGTAAAAAAGCTGAAGGCTTCAGCCCCAGATGCGAGAGTCATTACTGCATCTGACTTAGCCGCATGGGCTAGCCAGATTCCTGCCATAATCGTTCAGTTTTTCAAACCCGAACTGAGGAATTGCATGACGCTTATAGACTGGGGAGAAGAAATTGTAGAACTGACCCCAAAATGTGTTGAAATACAAAACTGGGTTTCGATTAAGCAGCAGATCGTAGACCATGCTAATTTTGCCAGTACAAGTAATTCGGTTATTCAGCTCATTCAAGGGGAATCAGGTGTCGGCAAAACTAGACTGGTTTACGAATCTCTATCGGGTCTAGAAGGCGCTCAGTCATTAGTGCTTTATACAAAAGATGATGCCGCGTTAAACATTGCCTATTCCTTGATTCGCGATCGCTCAACCAAAGTTATATTAGTAGCAGATGAATGCTTACCTGAAACTCAATCAGAACTTAAGCTTCGGCTTAATAATGTTAGAGACAGGGTGCGGGTTATCTGTATCGACAATTCTGGAGAATTTATTCGTAGTTTCTCCGAACAGCTTTGGCTGACTCGCATACCGGAAGCTGATGTCGAGCGCATTTTAGAGCAAAATTTCCCAACAGTCCCTTTAGATCGTCGCCATGTTTATGTAAATCTATCGCGGGGATTTGTCAAGCTGGCAGCAGATCTCTGCAATCAAGACTCGCAGATAGTAGCCCGAGGAAATTTTAGCTCAATTTTGTTAGATGTAAGAAGCTACCTGAGAAACCGCTTAAATAACGATGAAAAATTACGGGTTGTGGAAGCGATCTCACTTGTCTGGAAGGTGGGATACCGCGAGGATGTCGAAGAAGAATTTAACAGCTTATGTGAATGGCTAAAGTTAAATCGAGAAAAAACTTTAGAAATTGCCTGGAAATTAAAAGATGTTCCTGGGTTCGTTTCCTATGCCGGTCGTTACATTTACATAACGCCTCAAATTATTGCTCAAGTTAATTTTGAAGGTGCGTGGGAAACATGGGTCGCCTACGATCCGCCTGCATTTCTTTCAAAAATTCCCCCGGGGCTTCTTCAATCTTTTCTCAAGCGCGTATCTATCAGTGCTTCTCAGGAGGTACGCCGCATTGTCGGAGAGTTTTTTCGCTCTTGGTCTGCCCAACTTCAACCGCTCGATCTAATTGATATCGAGCGAGTTAACCGGCTGGTAGTTTTGGTAGAAACCAACCCCGGTGATTATCTGCCAAGACTTGTTGTACTTATCGAGCGAGCGTCTCTGGAGGAACTTTTAAAATTTTCTGGAGGATACCCAAATACCCGACGTTCATTAGTCTGGCTAGCGGAAAAGATGGCTAGTTTTCCTGAGTTCTTCCCCCAGGCAGAGTCCATTTTATGGAAGCTAGCTATTGTCGAAACGGAGCCTAATCTAGTCAATAACGCCACCCACATCTGGCAGCAATTATTCCGCATTCTCAACTCAGGGACAGCGACCCCTTTTGCTGAAAGACTAACTTTATTAGAACGTCGGTTATTCAATCAAGATGAAGGACAGATAGCTCTGGCACTCAAAGGCTTTAACAAGATTTTTGAGACTGGTAGATGGCGGGGTGTTGGTTCTTTTATAGTCTCTGGAAGAATTGCCCCTGAAGAATGGAAACCTGGGAATCAGTTAGAGATTAGGTCATGTGAAAAATTAGCACTCCATCTTTTGTTTAAGGCAGCAAACAGCGCTTTGCCTTATCTTCAAAGTGGGGTTCTACATATTGCAATACAAAATATGCGCTTTTTCTTGGCTAATGGCTACTTAAAGCAGATGAAAGCACTTTTCCCCACAGGTACTATACCACCAACATTCCTGTTCCCATTGATTAGGAATGTGGAAGATTTCATTGAAGATAATTCAAATGCTTCCCAAGAAGTGCAGGAATTGAGGGGGGATGGGGGAGATTTCATTAAAGATAATTCAAATTCTTCTCAAGAAGTAGCGGAATTGATTGAGAATGTAGAAATTTTCTTCATTGATGATAATTCCAATAATTCCCAAGAAGTGCGGGAATGGTTGCAAACCCTCATTCCTAATGATTTTCATGGAAAATTGATTGAAATTGTGGGTAAATCGCTCTGGCACTATTTGGATCGAAATGACCAAGAGGCTTGGCATCGAGAAATCGAAAGTCTTGCCAGACAGCTTTGCGATCACCAAGAACTTCTCCAATCCAATATGGAGTGGCTTTGTTCGCCCCAAGCATTGAGTGTATGGGCATTAGCTGATGCAATGGGAGCCTACGATACTAATGCAGGTTGTTTGAACATTATTATGCGTTCACTAGCAGAAAATCACACTACTGGTTTAGCCAGGGAATATATAGCAAGTTTGGTTAAAAATTACCCCCAACATACTGATGTTGTGAATGCCTGGATCGACCAGTTTGAAGCTCAGTCTCCCGCTGTTGCTTATGAGTTATTTAAAGCAGGCGGTGATGCCACTAGAGCAGTTCAGAGAGCATTAAATCTAGTAGACAAGGGAGTTCTGCCATTAGAATATCTCGGTGGTTTTGTCGCTGGTATGCCTCACCGACTACTTTCTAAAGATGAATTCTATGAAATTTTAAAGAGGTTAATGAACTCTTTAGAAAAGGAGAAAAGTATCCCTACGATTCAGATAGCTATTAAACTTGTTGCCTATCGGTTAGAGAAGGAGCAAACGGATAATCTAAGGAGTATTACAGACCATGCCTCTATTCAAGGTTTAATATGGACACTTCTCGAATTCACGGCAGTGTTGAGCTTTGGAGAAGCTTACTACTGGGCTAAAGTTCTGAAAAGCCTGGCTCCAATTGATTTTGATCGAGCCGCAAAAATTGCTAGTTTAGCGTTGGTTGGTAATGGCAGCAAACAAAAGGATGATGCCGAAGTAATTCTGGTTGAAATGGCTCAATCTAATCCAGATATAGTAATGCAAAAATTGGGAGAATTGATACTTGATGAAAAGCAAGGATGGTATTTTTTAATCGAAAAATATCGCTTTCTGATCCAATCACTTCCTCTTGATGCCGTAAAAAAATGGCTTTTTTTAGTGGGAGTAACTGGAGCGCAGCGTCTTGCCAGAAACCTGCGGGTTCCTTACCTAGATGAGAAGAACCAACCTGTTGTGCCACCTCTGACAGAGTTTATTTTATCAGAATTTGAGGATGATGAAGATACTTTTCAAAATTTCTGTAGTGGTTCTCACAGCTTACAGCTTTATAGTGGCGATCCAGCATCTCAGAAGGAGAAAGAAGCTGAAATAGCCAAAAATTTTCTGAATCATCCCCTGCGGAGAATTAGGGAATGGGCTGATTACGAAATTGATAGCTGTGGACACCAGGCCAAGTTTTTGCGTCAATTTGATGAAGAAAGCCAAATAGGTTAACTACGAAGCGGCTTTAGCAGTATAAAGTCAGGCGTTTGCAGTATAAAATCAGTGAGATTACAGGCCTTTGCAGGGGCTGCACTCTACCTGTATTTACCCGAAAATATCCTGCAAATGCCTGCAATTTTATGCCAAATTACTGCTTTTTTGTGTGGAGCGTACATTTGCCTGTTGAGGCAGGTTATGGCGGTTCTTTCTCGGTAGCAAGCAATGGTTTTGTCCGTACAAAACCTGACTTTTACGTGCAGATAAAAAATAATGCACCCTTATGAATGGGGCATCCTAGGCGTCAAGGCGCTTGATTTTTACCCGATATTCGGCTGTGCCGATCGCTCACATTGCTCCTGCTGTTGTGGCGGTTTTTGTGGAGGCGATCGACGCCGGAAAGGTCACATCCGCCGATGTTGTGCTCGTTGTCGGCGCGGCAGAATTTGCAGAGTTTCAGCGACTTAGAGTTCTCCGGTTCCAGCCGGAAATCCAAAATCTAAAATCTAAATTTGCGGCTGTGTCCGTCGTTTTAAACGGGCGATCTGGTTTTGTTCGATCGCCAAAAAGATGTCGCCATTATTGCCGAAGTCATCAGTCAAAATCCTCGGTTAGCAAAGGTTTAGACTGATATAATGGAGGTAGAAAAGGTTAGTAAAAGTTAGCAAAATTTAGGTTTTTGAGCTGATGGCAAAGGCAAGCGTATCATCAGTCCGCAAAATTTCTCTGGCGGCAGAACTGACTTTTGATGGGCTAACCCAAGAAGCCATTGCTCAAAAATTGGGGCTGACTCGATCGAGAATTTCCCAGATGAAACTGACCGAGACCTGGCAAGAGACGATCGCCCGCTTGGAATCCCTGAAACAGAAAGCCGAGGCCGAAGCTGAGAAACGCCAGCAACTGCTTTACAGTAGTGATGCCGATCGACGGTTTGACCAGGGCCGCCAGATGATCCAAATTAGCGTCATCACCTACACAAAATTGATGGGAATAATTAATGGGGCGTTAGATGTGGCCTTGGCTAACCCCGACAAATCCGCAGTCATTGAGCAAGTTAGACTAGCAGCCCCGCTAATCAAAGCTGCTGTTAGTCTGGCCCAAGAAGTGTATGGTCGCAATTATGACGAACTGGAAGCGCTGAAGATTCTGGCGGACGCCGGATGGTTGCCCCGATCGGTACTAAAGCTGGCAAATGATGAAACCGCTAAGCTCAAATCCAATATTCGGGAAGCATTCATGGGAATCATGCCCGATCGGCCTGAAGAACAGCGCGGGCGTGGCCTCAGTCCCGAAACAGCAGCAGCACTTCGAGCCCATATCCTCGGCATCCAGCCGCCCGATGATATGGCAGAAGAAGAAGCGGGCGCGGACTATGAGGGAGCGCAGTTTAATTTAGTTTAATTAACTTTAATTTAGTTTATTTTAGTTTATTTGACTTTTAGCTCGATCGCCTTGCCGCCAGCCACACTCCGGCAATTGCAGATCGAACCTCTCACTACTCTGCTTCAGGCTTAGGCTCCTTCGGTTTTTTCTCGAATACCTGAATACTTGGCTCTAGTAGCACAAAGCCGTTAGGGGTTGACTCACCCATTTTGCCACCAATAGCAGCCACCCACATGGGATAGTTGGCAGCAGCATCCTCAAGCTTCTTCCATATTTTTGGCTTAACAGTAACGGACACTACCCGACCATCACAGTCAAGCTCAAAGGTTTTCCAGTTGTCTTTGTTAATCTCTACGTTATTCGGAAGTTCGTTAATTTTGATGATGAGTTCAAGCTTGCCAATTGTCATAGGTAGTTTCGTTGGTTTAATGTGTTGCTTTTCTGGTACGAGAGTCAGCTTTGTTATATTCTCCAGCCTAGGGGTTGAAACCGCTACAGCTTCATCAGACAAATGCTATTTCCCAGCCTAGGACGTGGAACCGCTAAGGTCATTAAATAGTGTCAAGCGCGTGACACACGATTTTAAGTGTCCTCAGCCGGACAGGCAGGCGGCTATTTTTCCGACGGTCTTCTAAATCTTTTTCACTTCGGCAAAGACTTAACAGCCCGTCGAAAAAATCCCGCTAGAGGTTTAAGCGGGGATAACCCCAATTTTCCACTCACTCCAAAACCTTGTTTTAGGCGGGGATAATAGCCTTTCCCCGCCTAGGTTGATTTATAAATGTTTCAGCCTGTAAATCAGGATATGCGTCTATCCCTCCCCGAACCTGGTCCGGGATAACCACTTTGTTTTGGTGTATTATAAAATTCTCCCCTTAATGGGAAACCTACTTAAGTCAAAGCCAATTACTTTCTAATAATTAATGGAGTTTATGTAAAATGAATGAACGATTAATTGATTTAGATGAATTAGTAACTCATTGTAAAGAGGAAGATACGAAAGAATACATTAAAGAAGCAGTGGCTTGTTACAAAGGAGGAGCTTTTCGTTCTTGTATTGTTGCCACATGGAACGCAGTAGTTTTTGATTACTTAAATAAATTACGTCAGCTTGAACTGGGAGATGACCCTCAAGCTAAAGAAAAATTAAAAAATTTTAGACACTATAGCTCTTCAAAAAATTACAGTAAACTATGGGAATTTGAACTTAGTATTCCTAAATCGGCTAGCAAAGATTTTGAGTTTATCTCATCCATAGAACAAGTAGATTTAGAAAGATTACATGAGGATCGTAGTCGTTGCGCTCACCCTTCTATTCTTTTAGATGAAGAACCATTTCAACCTACTCCAGAATTAGCACGTTATCATTTACGTAATGCAGTAACACACTTACTACAATATCCACCTGTACATGGAAGAGTAGCTATTGTTCGTGTCAGAAGCATGATTGAATCCGCTGGATTTCCTGAAAATACTGAGGATGCAATTAAAATTCTTAAAGATAGTTACCTAAGCCGTGGTCGTGCAACTTTAATTAAAGATGTAGTTATTGACCTAACGAAAGCTCTACTTATTAGTGAAGAGGTAGAAAACAAGACACGAGATCGTATGTATGCAGCTCTTGGGGCTATATCCCAACTTCATGTTGAGCATTTTGAAAAAATTATGTCTAATAAACTTCTTAGCACTATTGAATCAGTTGAGGACAAAAAATGGCATAGAGTTTTTACCTACTTACGCCGTCTGCAATTATGGGATTTTTTGAAAGAAAAACAAAAAATTCAAGTTAAAGGTTTTATTCAAAATATAGACTTAAAAAAATGGGAAGATATCTTAATGCTTTTAGATGCTCTAGATTCCCCTAAAGAAATTCAAACTTTTGCTTTAGAAAAGTTGAAAGCTTTTCCTGAACTAAAATTAAGACGATTAATCGAGCTTATAGCACAAAATAATACTAAAATAAGACATGAAAAAGATTTTGTACAACAACTTATCCAACCTTACAAAAGTGATGTAGTTCAAGAATTTATAAATTTTAAAAGTGGTTTTAGTATAATATCTCATGCAGGTAGCCTTATGTCGATTGCAAAATGGCTTGATAGTGAGGAAATAAAAAGCGTTTTAAAGGCTTTTCGTGAAAACGATAAAATTTCACAAGCTCCTATAGTACCAACAGTGATGACACATTTATTTCAAGAAACTGTTCAAAAATTCGCATTGCTCAAAGATGAATGGTTACTAATTAAGGCAAAAATTGAAAACGACCTCGCATACGCCCAATTATTACAGTTAATCAATGATAATTGTTCTGATACTGTTTAACTTTAGATACTAATAAGGAAGGTAAAGACTTTCATACAACATAGAACTAATAATAAACTGGAACTTTTTCTCATTCACCAACTGACTGAGCCATATCAGCTTCCTATTCTAGAATGGAAAATTTGGCTATCAGCGCCTAGCCATAATACTTTTAAGCCTAGGGTCAGAATAATTGAGTTTCCCCGTCTAAACCTCTAGCGGGATTTTTGTCAAGGGTCGCAAAATTTCGCTTCAAAGCTGAGGACGTATTTTCGTACCCTGTAAAAATAGCCGCCACCCTCCTCTGTCTTATACTTGTCTAGCAGATGTCTTACACTTGTTTAGCAGATGTCTTACATTCATAACCTAACGTAGTGGCACTGCTTCCACGTCCTAGGCGGGGATTTTTGATATAACGAGCTACAGTCAGATTTTCCTCCCGTGCTGTTAATTCAATCTCCAGTTGTTGACACTGAGTGACTCACTGTTGAGAGGAGGAAAACTTGTTTACAGGTTAATAGCTGGTAAACCTAAGATTGCGCCCCGGAGCTGCTCTGCAAAAATTCCTCAGCCTTTTTAATAGCCTCTTCCCTAGTAATTCCATATGGTTCCTGATGTAACTTTTTAACCCCCCGAGAATTAAATAGGGAACTGTCAACTTGATAAACATCAATTCCATGAACAAGATTTGTCATTGAATGAATACGTAAAATAGCATATACATACTCATTAAGCGTAATTTTTTCTTCCACCCACATAATAATTTACCTCAAAATAAAATAACTCAAAAAACGAGATAACTTTATATTAAGTATAGAACCATACTACAAATTTATCAAAAATTTCACTATCTTGACCTAGCGGTGGCGGTTCCCCATCCTAGGCGGGGAAATTCCTATTTTCCAGCCTAGAGCTTAAAACTAGCACGGCTAGGTTACAAGTTGACACATTGTCAATAACACAAATGCTTGTTGATAATGCAAGGTTTACTCTACATAACTCCATTTTCAGAAGGCATTTTGTGTTTTTGCAGAGCTATCAATTTTTTAAGGATCGGCTCTAAATTTTCGATTTCAGTGTCGGCTTCGTTTAACGCTTCTATATCTAAAGAGTTCTTAGATAATTTTTTAAGGATCTGTATTACCTTTTCTGTTCCAGCATCGGCTGCCTGTTTTAGCACTTCAATATCTGAGGAGTTCTTAACTTCTACGTTTTCCATAAATAAATTAGATTGAGCTAAAAATTAGTTACTTAAGTTAATAAGTAACTATGAACTATATTAGCACACTATTCCAGAAAAAGAGACAATTCTAGAGAGTAGGGGGGAGAGTATGAAACACAATGTAAAACGTGTAAGGCGGTATGTAAGACAATTCTGCTGGTACAGCAATATTAGCACTAACAATTAGAGATAATACTGTACAACGTAGATATGGCAATGGATTGAGCGATTTTAGGTATCGGTTTTTATTATCTCAAAGTTGGATTATAAATACCTAACACGCCATACCCGAAAGCTACATCAGAATAAAGGCATATCCTGGTTTACAGGCTGAAACATTTATAAATCAAGCTAGGCTGGGAAATACGAATATTCTCTCCAAGAAGCGCAACTGGTTTCGTTTTTTAAATTAGTCCAGTCATTTATCCAGTGAGGAACTGGACTAACATCAACTACAATTTATCCAGTACCAAACTGGACAAACTGGACTTATGGAAACTTACCCGATCGCAAGCCTGCAAGAGCGCTACAACCTAAGCAGCAAGCAATCTGTGTACGATCGCATAAAAGCTTTATCGATCGAACCAGTAGCCCGAGGCAAAATTTCCAGTGACCAACTGGACAAACTGGACAAGTTAAATCAGCATCTAAAGTCTGGCGGCACCTTAGCGGATTTTGAGAGCAGCCACACCGAAATTTTCAAAATAGAAGCGATCCAACCTGCGACCCCAACAGCTATAAATCAAGACAGAGAAAACTTTCTTGAACTCATCGAGGCGATCGCCAGACATATTGGAGCAACTCGCGATCCTCTGCAACATTACGCAGCGTTGGAACAGGCGATCGCCTCCGGTTGGATTCTATCGACAGCCGAAGTTAGGGCCCTCATCGGAGTTAAGCCCAGCGGCGATCGATTCAAGCGGGGCGCTTTTGCATTCATCCGAGCCGACAAAGTTGGGAGTCAGGCTGGATGGAAGGTTGAAAAAATATGACATTTTAAGGCGATCGCTTTGAATAATGGTTGTTCAGCACCGGCGAAGTTTGATCGCTCATCCGAGTCAACCACACAACGTTCAAATCAATCGCGGAAGCTTTGCGTTTGTATAGAGAGTTGTCGATGTAATTAGGTATGAGGATGAAACAACTAACTCCTGCACAAATATAGCCGGGTATTTAGTTATTTACTTAGTTTTAGTTGGTGTCAATAAACTCCCAGATACTAGCTAAACTGTCATAAATTGGGAGTTTTGCTGTTTTAGCTGAAGCGTCAACCTGAGCAAATGTGGTACTAATCAGTAGTTATGGTTTTGGTGTTCTGGCTACTGTACCGAAGCTATAGTGTTTGTTTTAGTTGGGTCTTTCCGAGATGTTTTACGCTGCGTCTTACGCAAAAGTAAGACATAAAGTAAGACTCTTTTGATATTTGTATTACAGATTAATCTTTTTGTCTTACTAAGAACCTATACGGTAAATCTGACAAAATATTGTTATATTTCCACTGCCTCTCGGACTTGTTGCAAGCGCTCAATAAGATGGGAAGGAGCGCTACCCGACCACTACAAAACGCGCAAAGACAACCGAACGGGTGATCGGTGGCTCACACCGCTAAGGGCGATCGATGGCTCCCACCCCTAAGATTTCCGAAAAATGGGAGGTTAAGGGCGATCGCATTCATCAACGTTTACAACAGAATTTGACCAGCTTCGGGCAACAGAGGAGTTTGGTTAAGGATTCATCAGACTCCTGAAGTCATGTCTGGTAAGGTTCGCCAAAGTGACATCTTGACTGCTCTAAGCGATCGCTTTTTGGGTTTTCTTGCTTTCAGGCGGGAAGTCGATATGCTGAGATTGAGCAGAGTTGTAGGGCGATCGCAAATACCATCGCAACTGCCCCCACGATGAACCGAGCCAATACCCCTTTCCTCAACGTTTTGAATAGCATGAGATTCTGACGCAGTAATTGTTCTGAGTGATGGCGGCTTTGACGCGAGCTACAGGGTTACTCGAATCCCGGTAAGCTCAATTGTTCCGGTTTTGCGGGTTCAGGTTTTGCCTTGCAACTTTTCTTTTCAGTTTTACCTTTTGCCTTTTTCTTTGTATCCAACTTCTCCCGTTCGGCGCGGATGCGTTCTAAGAGGACGGAGGCGGGTTCGTCGTTGGGGTCTTGGGGAACCAGTTCGCCTTGGAAGGCTTTGGCAAGGATGGATTGCTCAAGATGCTGAATCTGTTCAGAATTCTCTGACAGCATTCTCTCAATCGCCTCGGCAATACTAAAGTAACGCTCGATTGCTGCAATAATCTTTTGCTGTTCTTCCAACGGAGGGAACGGGATAGCCACAACACGCAAAATTTCAAGGTTGATATTCTTTTGGGCTGTTGCAGGGGCAAAGCGTTCGAGATCGTTTTTTGCAGTCCGCATAAAGAACTCAACGAATCTCACATCGCAGCCAGATGTTTCTGGTAGAAAACCAACTATACTGTCAGGAAAACACGCAGGAAATCCCAGAATTGCTGTCTCAGCGATATTGGCTGCTATAGTTATGCAGAGTGTACCCTTAGACCAAAGCCTACTCTGTTTCAGACCGAACTCGCTATAGGTCTGAGAAAAATTAGAGATTACGCCATTTGCACTACGAATTTCGCCAGTTTGGATGAAGGGATAAGAGCCACCAAACAGCGCTGGATCATTTCTCGGTCGATGCTTTGATTTTCCCCGGTTCAATTCTCCAATTTCTGGTAATGTTGCCCAAGTCCAACTCTTAGGAATGGCTGGTAAATTCGAGGTATCAGCAGCAGGTTCTTTGTATTTCTCCTTCCACTTATCATCCTTGGGCGTTTTCCCCTGAGCCTTCATCTTCTCCAGTTCCGCTTCTTCCCAACGGCGGCGGCGTTCTGCACGAATGCGCTCTAGCAGAACTGATGCAGGTTCAACATCAGGGTTTTTCTCTCGCCAATCAGCGGTGAGGTCGCCACGGAAAGCGGCGGCGAGGACTGATTGACGGAACTGGTCTAAGAGGGCGGGAATCGCCTCAAGTTCCTCCTTCACCCGCTGGCTCCGAGCCTTCAACGCCTCAATCTTGGCAACTATGCAACGTTGTTCGTTGAGGGGGGGAATGGGAACTTTAGTTGCTTTAATAATTCCAAGATTTAGATTAGGTTGTACTCCTCCTGAAGATAGGCGTCTTATATCGTTATAGTTTTTTTGCAGAAATAGTTTGACGAAGGGTCTAAGCTTTGAAGCTTCTCCACCAAAAACTAATGCAGCACAAGCCTGGTTAGTAGCTGCCTCAACTAAGAGTTCAGAAACTTTTCCTCTTGTTTTTCCTTCTCCATACATAGCTACTAGCAGAGTATGCTTCGGAAAAACCTTGGCATTAGTTTCTTTGACAGCTAGTTCTGTAATCTTTTCCTCAACCTTAGTGATGAATAATTCATTCAGTAAACCACTTGTAACCCAAGAAACAGCTCCTGATTCGTAATACTTAGGATTACCTTTCAGTGGAGTCGCACCAGTACCAACATTTGAAACTTTATCAATTCGTACCCAAACCCAACCCAAGGGCAGTGCTACAGAGCCAATCAAGCTACTTCCTCCGCATCCTCTAACAATCCAGACAGCGCTTCCATCTCCTCCATTGCCGTCTGCAACCTCAGCATAATCTCAGCAGCAATAACCTCCGGTTCCGGCAAACCATCCCCCGATTGCAAACTCTCATCCCTCAACCAAGAAATATCGAGATTATTCCCCCGCTTGGCAATCTCCTCACTGCTAAAACAGCGCCAGCGCCCCGTTTCCCCTTGATCAACACGCCCACTCTTCCCATTCGGGTCATCCCCATACGCCAATTCAAACTCTTTAAAATGCGATCGCATCAGGGGTATCCGCTTCCCGAAACTGGGCATATTCGTCCGCAGGTCATACACCCACACTTCCTTAGTATTGCCCTTCTCCGTCCTCCCCCGCTGGAAAAACAGCACGTTCGTCTTGACCCCTTGGGCGTAGAAAATCCCCGTAGGTAGCCGCAAAATCGTATGCAGGTTGCACTTATCCATCAAGTCAGCGCGGACATTGCGCCCCTGCCCATCTTCAAACAACACATTATCCGGTAACACCACTGCCGCCCGTCCTTCGGGTAGCAGACTGCGATAAACGTGCTGCAAAAACACTAACTGCTTGTTCGAGCTGGGAAAAGTAAAATCATCCCGCGTCGGACTGCCACCCCCTTTCTTCGTACCAAAAGGCGGATTCGTCAAAATCACCTTAGCCTTCGCCAACCGCTGCCCATCCGGTGAGAGAGTATCCCCCAACGTCACCTCCCCCTCAATGCCGTGCAGCATCATATTCATCAACAACAAGCGGTGGGCATCCTGCACCAACTCCATTCCATAAAACGCCTGCTGCCGTTGAAACACCTGTTCAGCTTCCGAGAGGGTAAACAAGTCATCCGTGCGCCGTTTAATATAGCGGTCAGCCGCAATCAAAAACCCACCCGTTCCCGCTGCTGGGTCTTGGATTAGTTCCCCCGCTTGCGGTTTAATCAAGGACACCATGCAGTCAATCAGCGGACGTGGCGTAAAATACTGCCCTGCCCCGGACTTCTTCTCACTGGCATTCTTCTCTAATAACCCCTCGTAGAGGTCGCCTAACCCTTCCTCCTTGGCAGAGTACCAGTCCAACTTATCAATACTTTCGACCAGCTTACTTAAAATGCGCGGTTGTTTCAGCGCCGTTTGAGCGTTGGCAAAAATTGCCTGCACCCGTAGCGATGAAGCTTTTGATCCCAATTCCAGCAGCAGAGAGCGGTAGAATGTCAATTGTTCTATCCCCTCTTTCGCCGTCAAATCTGCCCAGCGTAACCCTTGAGGCAATTGGTCTTCCACCCCCGTCTCCTGCGCCATCTTGAGAAACAGCAGGTAAGTCAGTTCGGTGACGTATTGCAGGTAAGTAATGCCGTCATCTCGTAGGACGTGGCACAAACTCCAGAGTTTTTGGACAATATCAGTTGTTGCGTTCACTGGTTTAGCAGAAAGGAACGATGTTTGATTCTTGGTTGTCCTAAGTATGAGACAAACAGAGTTTGAGAATAACATCTCTTCTTAAAAACAGCAGTTGGAGGACTTATTTTAAAAGTTTTTCCGTAAAGGCGCTTGCTAAGACTGTTGTTAATCACTCGCTAGCCTGAGTCAACGAGCGAGAAACTTGTGGGTAGGCTTCGTAAAAAAATAATATTTTCTAGCCTTAGTAGAGGTTGCCGTCATGAAACGCTTAGTTACATTTCCTTTAGAAGATGGTAGTTCCATAGAAGTTGAAGTAGAGCAGCCAGAGTCAAAAAGTGGGCCAGGGCGAATTGGTCGTGAGGATGAACTCGTGCAGAAGGCTCACCTGACTTTTGAGGCAGCTTTGGAGAAAGTCAAACCGATAGCAGAAACAATTGTTGATAAACTTCGGAGCATGAACCAACCCGCTGATGAAGTCGAAGTCAAGTTTGGCATCAAGATGAGTGCGGCAGCCGGGGCAATTATTGCTGCTGCTAGCGTTGAGGGGAACTACGAAATTACCCTAAAGTGGAAACAAGAGAAACCAGAACCTTTGAGAGCAACAACAAATGGCAACGCAGTTGGAGCCATCGATAGTCCGAATTCGCAAGTCTAACGGTACAGTTGTCGGTGCTGGTTTCTTAGTACAGGAAAAATATGTCCTCACTTGCGCTCATGTCGTGGCACAAGCACTAGGTATCTCCCTGTACACTCCAGAGAAGCCGCTAGAAGATGTTCACCTAGACTTTCCCAGCATTGAGCCTGGAAAGATTCTTAAGGCGCGGGTAGTCATTTGGCGAGAAGTTCAGGAAAATAACTCCTTCCCTCCACCAGAGGACGGAGAGGACATTGCTGTTTTGAAACTAGAAACAGATCCTCCTGTGGGGGCAATCCCTGCTCCGTTATTGAGTAAGAACAACTTGGAGGCGCATCGTTTCGCGGCTTTTGGTTTTCCAGATGGGCATGATAATGGCGTATGGGCTTACGGCGTACTCTGTGGACGGCAGGGTGCTGGGTGGGTGCAGATAGAAGCGGAGAAAGAACCAGGTTTTCGGGTAGAACCAGGATTCAGCGGCACCCCCATCTGGGATAAAAAGCTAAAAGGCATTGTTGGAATTGCAGTAGCCGCAGACTTAGAACGAATCGAAGCCAAAGTCGCCTTCATGATTCCGACTGAGTTACTGGTGAAGGCTTGGTCTAAATTAGGAGAGTGGACAATTCCACCACTGATTCCTGGTAAGACAAGAGCCAAAGGGAGTTGGCGTAGCCGTCCTTGGGCATGGGCTAGTTTGGTCTTAGTTCCTGTATTGAGTGCAACAATCTTTTTATTGCCATCAGTTCGGGGTGAGCTGGGAATAGGACAGTCAAGCTGTTTTTATCAAGCGCGTAAGCAAGGAAAACCTGTTATTGCCATTGCTGATTTTGCCGACAATGACGGGCCGTCCAGTAAGAACCGAGGTTTTGAGGACAGCCTACAAGAGAAGTTATTAGAGAGCAAGATAGATGAATATGCTGCTGTATGTCGCCTCTACCAGGTTGTCTCGAATCCCGCTCAAGCCAAAGAAATTGGTCATTTGAAGCAAGCATCGCTGGTTTTCTGGGCTAACCGAGGACCAGTTTTCTTTCGGGGCGGCATAGTAGTAAAAGATTGGGAGCAACAGGGCTACTTCTTTAAGGAGGTGGACTCAACTAAAGCTCGTAGTAGTGTAGAATTTCAAACAAAGACTTTTCCACAAATGGTATCAATACTAACTCATTTAACGTTGAGCGAATTGCAATACAGCAATGGTCAAATCCAAGAAGCTCGCAGAACTCTCTCCACTCTTCTTGACACGCCAGAAAGCACAGAACTTGCTCAACAAAATCTAAAGGAATATGCTCAAGCTTATTTTTTGCAAGGATTTTTGCTCAGCTATCCAACAAACCCAAACTATGAAAAAGCTTTAAAGGCTTATGAAGAAGCAGCTCGCTTAAATCCAGATTTGTACTTAGCTCGCTTAGAAACAGGGCGTATTTACGAACAATTGGAGAAACAGAATCAAGCTGAGGAAATTTATAAAGAAGTAGGTAAATGCAAAGATTTAGTAGTTGCGTCGGATGCTTTTGTTGAGTTGGCAAATCTGTATTATCAGAAGCACAACTACCGAGCATCTGAGGAAGCCTTTGAACTAGCAATTAAGTCTCATCGGCTTACAGGGTTCTTGGCTCGTGCTTCTGCACGTTTAGTCTTATTGAACAACCCTTCAGGCGCAGTCGCAGATCTGGAAATGGCTTTGCAAGAAAAACCAAATGATCCTCAAATTTATATGTTTCTTGGTGAAGCTCAGTTACGTTCCGATCAACTAGAACCTGCCAAGAAAACTTATAAAAATCTTTTGGGTCACCTAAGCAATGAAGATCGAGATTCTTTAGTTGAAGAGTTGAAGCTCCTCGCTGGAGAAAATAATAAGTATAAGGACAACGTTACAGTTATTATTGATCTGTTGCAGTCCCAGCCCCTTCCCTCTCAGGAGGTGTTCTAGATTTTATAGGTTTACAAACACATGACCCATCAGGTCTTTTTGATCCTGTTAAGTAGCAACGAACCCATGTCCCATTGACAAGCTCCAAGCCAGATTTACAGTTTATCTCACAACGCGGGCAAGAACTCATAGTCAATATTTCTTAATTTCAGTAAAAAGATAGCATATAAGTAAGTGAATTTTAATAAAATAAAAAATAATTCACTCTAGATTTCACACTACAGCTTCTAACTAATATCCCACCAAAGATTTTCATTAATCTCAAATAAAATCTCCTCCAACCGTCCCTCAAAAGTCTTGTTTAAGCGCTCAAATCCCCCACCTTGCGCCTTGAACGCTCCCCGCTCAAAAGCATCTCGGTCTACAATAACCTCTGTCTTCAATTGCTGACCAATCCGTTCCAGCCACTTGCGCTGTGGTGTTGTCCAATTACGACTCGCCAGGATTTTCTTCATTGCCCGCTCCACGCGATCGCCATAAGGCATTAAAGCATCTCCCAACGCTGCCTGCCGAATAAACCCGATAATCGAAGCAGCAATATCCTCATTCGTCGTTTCCCGCCACGCCACTTGCAGATTAGTTTCCGAGAACCCTGCCGCATCCAACAACAAACGCAGTTCCTTAAGTTGCGCCCTGGTCAAGTCACGCGGTCGCTGAGTCACCACCAGCAGCGCCGGAAGTTTATTCAAATTCTCCCGCAAAAAGGCACTAAAGCCGTCCAAATAATCCTGCGGGCGTTCGGCATCCCCATAGCCTCGTTCCACACTCCTCAACACATCCTGATGGCGGGAAATGAGAACTGCTTGCATCCCGCCATCCCGTCGGTCTAACATTTGGGCAATTTCTTTTCTATCCCGCAACCACTGCGCCGCCTCACTGGGGCTAGATTCGCGTAAATGGCTTACCATGCCCTCAACAGGCATTCCCGCCAGTGTTTCAATTGCCTCCTTGCTGTCATCCGAGAGCGATCGCTTTTTGCGCTGTAACTTCGCCAACAGTTCATTAATAATACTCTCAACCGCCGCCGAGTCTTGTACCGTTCCCAACTCATCGACCAACTGGCTAAATGAAAAGTTAGGCTGATTGACTACGGGCTTCATCTCGGAAACCTTTGAGATGGCAGTATAAATATCTACCGCATCAAACACCCGAAACACCTCTTTACCAATCTCGTCACACAGTCGAGTTGCCCGCCCCAACATCTGTTCGTAAAGTATCCGGGAATTCACCCGCCGCATAAACACCACGTTACATATTTCTGGAACATCAATCCCCGTCGTCAACAAATCTACTGTCACCGCAATTTTGGGATTGACCTCATTTTTAAAGCGGCGAATCAACTGCAACGGCTTATCGGCATTCCCGGTAATCTTCAGCACCGAGTCATCTTCGACGCTACCATACTCGTTTTTCAAAGCAATTTTCAATTGGTCAACCACAATATCGGCATGATCGGTATTAACGCAGAAAATCAGCGTTTTTCCCGGTAAGGCGGGGTCAATATTTTCCGCCAGATACTCACAAACCACTCGGTTAAATTCTTCTGTAACCACCCGCTTATTAAACTGCTCAACATCAATGCGGACAGTATCCGGTGCGTGAACTAAATCTAGCTGCCCTGTTTTGGGGTCAAAAAACTCCATCTGGTCGCCTGGGTTCCAGACGATACCATCTTCAGAAAGGGCAGTCTTAATCCGATACGGTGGTTCGTGGTCAATCAGCCAGCCATCAATCACCGCTTCCCGATAGCTGTAAGTGTAAACAGGTTCTCCAAAGATTTGCGTCGTGTGTAGTGCTGGAGTTGCCGTCAGACCAATCTTCACCGCATCGAAGTAATCCAGCACCCGTCGATACTTCGATATGTACTCGTTAAAGTCCCGAAACGTTAATTCTGTTTCGCTCAACTCTTGGTCAAGCAAATACCCCCGATGGCACTCATCCACCACAATGCAGTCATACTGGTCAACGGTTAGGATCGTCGTTTCATCGGAAGGGTAAAGCAAGCGTTTGACAAAGCTTTGGACAGTAGCAATATGAACTTTAGTATCGCTGTCAATGTCCCGCTCTCCCAATTCTTTAATCTCAAAAATATCGGAAAATGTCTGAAGACTCTCCATCCGAGTATCTTTAAACGCATTTGCCGCTTGTTCTCCCAACGCTGTGCGGTCTACCAAAAACAGCACCCGACGAAAGCGCTTAGTTTTTAACAACCGATAAACCAAGGCAATGCAGGTTTTGGTTTTTCCCGTCCCCGTCGCCATCGCCACCAAGAGTTGGCGCTTATCAGAGGCAAGTCCTGCCTCAACCTTCTGAATTGCCTTTTTCTGATACTCCCTCAGCGTAAAGTTGTAGTTAAACTCTTCTTGAGCCAGCTTCTGATGCGCTTCCTCAATGTTTTGTTCGAGTAAATCAAGCAATCCTTGGGGAGAATACCAACTTTGTAAAGGACGGCGCAAGTTTTCCGGACGGCGTAAGTCACAAAACCAAATACCGCTTTTCGTCCGCAGTTGCTCTAAAAACTCCCTGCCATTAGTTGCAAAGACAAACGGCACTTTAAACTCACCCCAAGGACTGCCATCTGCTAAGGTTTCGTTCCCCTTGATTTGATAGCCCCGACTGTAGCGCTTCGCCTGGTCAATGGCACCGGAAACGTCTGTACTCCTGCGCTTGGCTTCCACGACTGCCACAACTTGCAATCCCACAAACAACGCATAATCAGCGCGTCCGTCTGCTGTAGGATATTCTGAGATCGCTAAGTTTCTCCCCTTTTGAGGACGGGTGCCACTAGCATAGGTAAGTTCCTCTGAGTCTACATCCCAACCCCCTACCCTCAACTGAGCATCAATTAAACGACGTGTTTCTTGCTCATCCAGAACAACTTCCTTCTCCGCCTGCTGTGCTTGGCTAATGGTTTGTTGTAGAACTTCAGGGGGCTGACTAACAGCACTCGCTTGCAGTTGAGTCAGATGGTTCAAGGCTTCTTTTGCTTCTGCTTCAGCGTCTTGCAGCAACTGTTCGGCTAACTGCCTCAGTTGCGCTTCCTCCGCTGCTTTCGCTAACGCCATTTCCACAGCCGTTCGGCTTTCGTTGGCTTCCTGCCGCAGCCGTTCTAACTCCTGCTTGAGTGCCTCGGTTTCCCTCACCGGGTCAGGTGGTGGAATAAACGCCCCAGCTTTAAAGTTCGTATCTCTACCAAAACTCTTCTGAAACCAGATACCCAGTTCCCTGGCCAACTTTAAGTTACTTAATGCTGCGCGATGGTCGCCCGATAGGGCGTGGTTGGCATCATTTCCCGCGCGGCGTAACTCGTGGAAGAATTGGTTAATCTGACCAGGAAGAAAGCCCTTATCCCGTAAGCGGTTAAGTAACTCAATTTGGGATTCATCGGTGTCACTCTTGTAAAGACCAGCATTCGCGGCGACCAACTGCGCCAAGACTTCCCCAAACTGACGCAGTTTCATCAAACAGGTTACTGGGTCAGTGGCAAAGTATTGCTCTGCCAACGTCCCTAAGCTTACTAACAGTGGTTCATGAACCTTTAGGAAAGCAAAGTTGGGTGAATTGAGCGTGTTATCCTGTGACATTACTTAGTGTCTGTAGAGGACTTTTTTTGGCAAAGCAGTTTAACAACCATGTTGCAGCGGACTAACGAAAGCTTCTAGTGCATCGCGAAAGTTACTGGTAGCTGCTGAACACGAACTTTATCAAGAGAAACACTTCGCTCAAATAGCCTTCTGATACTCTGCCATCCCCCAAACGGCAACCGACAGCGATCGCATCTCCCATTCTCCCACAGTGCAGGTATCTTGAATCGTGCTTCACACTGGGGACACTTAGCTAAAAGCTTAAGCTGATGGCGATCGCACTTCCAAACAGACTTAAACTACCACTCAATCCGATGACAAGGCGACTCGGCATAACAAGCACCACATAATCGAATCGGTTCGCACTTCATCCCCTTCCCTGTTGGCGGCATTTCCCACAACCTTTCAACCTCAACCCCTACCACCTCCGCCAAAGCCTCAAACTCCTGCTGAGTAAGATAAGGATTGAAATGAAAGCGTTCCAACGTACCACTACAGCCCCAATTTTCGCTATCTGACCTAAACTACTAGGCGTTAAGTGGTTGCATCTCCTAAACCGCGCTAAAAAATGACTTAAACTTTCTCCAGGTAAAGGCGTGATCGCAACTAGCCAAGGCTGAATTTCAGTATGAGTCATGTGTACTCCCTAGCCACTTCCTGCAAAACAGTCTTTTCAACTTTCTTAAACCCTCTGGATAGAGACTTAATTGCCGTCTGCCTTAAAATCTCATCCAAGCGACCAATCTGGGGGGTAAAACCAGGCCCAAACCCAGAGCGCGGGACGTGATGGGACAAGACCAACTGCGAGAATTAGCGATCGTCCTGGTAGCACGGGTACGCAAAAACGCTTCTATCGACTGGAATCTCAAAGAAAGCGTCCGAGCCAGAATGAAGGTGATGGTTAAACGCTTATTGCGGCAATATGGCTATCCGCCCGATATGCAAGCTCTTGCGATCGAGTTGGTGTTAGAGCAGGCAAAGGTTTTCACCGAGTTTGAAGTAGAGACAAATCGTTCCTAATATTACAGAGGAAGACCAAAACTAAAGTAGCGAAGCTGTAACATAGAGATAGCGAAAAACTAACTTACAACCGTAAGCTGTGGGCGAAGACAGCTTGGGCTTTCGGTCGCCAGGTCGAATTACAAAAAATAAAATTATGAAATTTAAAGGGTTTGACAAACAGTCTAAAAAACTGGAAAAATACAACCAATTAGATAAGCGCTTCACAAGTGATGGCACTGAATTTACTATGGAAGATATGCCGGATAACGGCGTCATAATGATTATGGACGAAGTTATGTATTTTCCTGAAGGTGTATTAGCTGGCAAAATTTATTATCCAACATCTATAGAGGGCAAAGTATTATATCCATCCGCCCCTTATTCTAAATGGTCAGAAATTTGTAGCTGCTATGGTGTTGAAATGCCTGATACTGCAACAGCGGGAATTGAGGGAGAAGCAATTGGTTTTTGGGAGTGGGTATATCAAAAATGTCTGCCTGTTACTTTGTTAGATTGTCCTTGGGAAGTTCTTAGATTATTGTCTAAAAATGTTTTGGCAGCGTATCGTGTTCCTTTTACAAATAGAGCTAGAGAAAACAGAGACTTTAGAAAATAATTGAAGGGGTTTAAGGAAACCACGCGGGCCATGATGGAATTTTCATGAGTTTGCAGTTTTGATAGGGATAACAAGATTGTCTCAAGCTTTAGTCTCCGTGGTAAATTCAACCTTCTAGGTCAGTGCCTGGGAGGTTAAATTGTTACTCGCACCACAGGGGTTCGAGGGATTTTGGGAAATTTGAAAAATTTTTACAGTTGAACCGCGTGACACAGTGGATTGGTAAATAACTAACGGTTACAGACAGCGGTTGCAGAATACTTTAGGTAACTTTAAGCCCTGGATCAGGATAAGCTCATATCCTGACCTAGCCTCGGCGCTTCCAAGTCCTAGACTGGGAAATAGGGTTAACCTGACGTAGCCTTACCAATTTTGAGTCCTAGGCGGGGAAAACCTATATCCTGATTTAGCCCTCGATAAATTTTGCATTCAAGCTGCACTTAAAAAGGTGTATTCTATTCCCCCGAAATACATTTGGGGTAATTTTGTACAAAATTAATAGTCGATAAAAATATCAACTCCCTCTCTTGTAGAAAATTTGTTATAACAAAAATGTAAACTCAAAAAAAATTATTGAGGTGAATCGTCATGACAGATTACAACCCCCGATTTTATAGAGAGCGTTATAAACTTGAGAAAGAAGGAAGTGAACTAAAGCCTTACTGTGTAAAAGTTTCTGCTCTATCTGGACTACTCTTAGCCGACACTGATGAGCTTTCAAACACTTATTGGGAGAAATATAAAACTCCATCCTACGACACCACAACAGAAGCTTTTACTCATGCTTATGGATGGATAGATGCTAGTCTTTGTGACCAAGCTGATCTAGATAGAGATGGAAATTCCTGTAAAAAGGCTTATGAAGAGCTTAGAAAGGATCAGGAGGAATTTTATAAATTTCAAGTTCCTGAAGAAAGAGTGAAGTCAAATATGGAGGCAGAGGAAGCATGGGAGAAAAAACTAGAGAAAGCATATAAAGCAGGTTGGGAAACAAAGTTACAGTAGTTTTCAGGTAATTAAGGTACAGAAATATTGTAGGTAAGGACATGGCACTGTCGTGTCCTTAAGGGAATCATCTAATGAGCCGATACTTGAATCTAATCGGTAGTAGCACTCTATACCCTGACCTAGCGGCAACACTTCCACGTTCTAGGCGGGAAAATTTGGATATCCTGATGTAGCAGCAAGGGTTACACGCTCTAGGTGGGGAAATATGGGGTAAAGCCGAGATACGGGCAAAGTAGGACACGAGATTAAGAAACGTAACAATTAAGTCGCTGTACAGCCTTCTCGAAAGCTTGTAAGCGCAAGACCAGCTTAAATGTGGCTAACTTTTAACCCTCGCTTGATGGAGGCAGAGTAGTAGTAATACTCTGCCCTCGTACAGGCCAAAAAAGTGGAAATCTTTTACTGCTAAACATTTCAGGCTTTGCTACTTCCAGTCAGTTTGTCTTATATTTACAAAACTTTACGTCATGTCCTGTTTTGCCCGTATCTCGGCTATACCCCATGAATTTTTTACGACGAACACACTCACTGATCGCGAAACACTTTTTAAAGCGTCCCTTTCTCTAGTGTCTTTCTAGCAAGTTAGATTGTTAGGGTTAATATTGCTGTGCCTTAGCTTAAGTTGTCTTACATACCGCTTTATACGTTTTGCATTGTGTCTTACACCCTCCTTCCTACTTTCTAGAATCATTTGCTTTTCTTAAAAAGATGAGGTACTATAGGGCATAGGGCATAAGCCTCCGTAGGTATAAGGCATACTTCACTTTTTTGAGAACCGCTGCAAATCGATCACCTGCGATTACAATTTATAGCTCGCCGATCACCTGCGATTATGATCCATCGCCTGCGATTACGATAGATAAAAGGAGGTTAAGATGAACGTTACTTGTGATTGTTGTAAAAAAACTTTTGACAATTATAGTGACAAGGGTTGTCGCTATGCAGATCGAGGTACTGTTTTCAGAGGAAGTTTTTTAAAAGCTCCTGGAATCAATTCTATTTATGTAGCACCAACAGCCGTGATTGGATGGGATATTTGGGCACGGATAAAAGGAAAAGACAAGTTCTTGTTTTGGTATTGCAGTGCTTGTTCTTCAAAAATACTCAAAGAAGAAAAGGATGAAATTAGCGATAGAAATAGCAAAAAGCATCCAGCATTAGTCATGCTAACATTTATATTCACAGATTGTAGTTCATTTGTAGGCATTTTTGAGATCGGGACAAACGATTTTTGGAATGAGAAAGGATGGAAATGAAAAATTGCCACTAGGAGTTATTCCATTGTTCACAACTTAAGACTTAGTTGAATTTATTAATTGGTAAGATTACTCAAAAAACAGCTTGTTTAGGAGTGGAAAGTTTGCTAACCTGACCTGTATCCGCTCAATAATCCGGGGTAAATCGCTCAACGATGCACATCAAATGACGCAAAATCGTTCCTGAGTGGGTAGTCCGCCCCGAATTATTGAGCGGATACCCTGACCTACCCTGCGCGTTTCCAAGCCTTGGATGGGAAAATATTCCTAATCTAATCTAATGTAGCGGCATTGCTTTCAAGTCCTAGATGGGCAAATAGGATTATCCCTGCCTAGAACAAGGTTTTGGAGTGATTGGGAAATTACCCTTTCCCCGTCTAAACCCCTAGCGGGATTTTTACGACTGGCCGCCATCGTCTTCTTCTTCGTCACAATTAGAAAATCGGCCATCGGAAAAATAGCCGCCTGCCCGTCCGGCTGAGGACACCAAAAAGCCGTGTGTCACGCGCTTGATGCTGCTTAGTGTTACTGCTAGACCAAGTGAAACGCTTGACACAAGGGATTCACTTGTTATGCCTAACTCTAAAGGACACGAAGACTCAATCAGAGATTCCCGCTTTAAAGCTGCTTGGCATGGCAGTCCGACTCGCACCATTCGAGTTTCGATCGCTATGGCCGACGCTACTCTGGAATATGTCTGTATCCTTGCTTAGCCGTACCAATTTTAAACCCTGGGTCAAGGTATGGGATTATCCTAATAAAGCTTTAGCAGTTTCACGCCTAGAGGTATAAACGCTTCTGACTTACTTGTAAGGAAGTTGATAGTGACGGCAAACAGCATCTACTTGTATTTTAGAATAAATCATTACTTCTCCCTCCCAAGCCATATACTGAGAACCAGGAAACTCCAAAATTAAATCTGCATTTTTATTATGACGGTGAAACTTAATATCTGGTGTTTTCTTAGAAAACTCATTTTCAAAGAATAAAGGTGACAGCTTACTGACACGTTCTGCAATTGACTCTATATTATATTGGGATGCAGTGTCATTAATGTAAGCATCGTGAGGCAACTCTATTCCGTGAAGTTTACGAACCGTTCTGAGAATTGCAGTGTTCAAATGATGACCAACTCGGTAGAGATTTGTAAAGTGATAACGTAGGTCATAATTTAAAGAAATAGCGGTTGTACCATTGGGAGGATGAATTTCACAATCAGGGCCTATATGCCCATTAGGTTGCATCCCCTCTACAAAATACCCAGTAATACGAGCATTTTTGGGAAAAGTTTGAATACGTTTCTCTATAGTATGTGCAACTATACTATGTCCCATTGAGTACATCATTATGGGGCGTAATTGAGCTCCATTGTGCTTGAGCTTATTAACAGCAAGAGCAAATGAGTTTCTATAGTGTTTAATTTCTGCATGAAAATTTTTATAGCCAGGGTGTTTGACCTTATCTAACCAACTCTCTACAGATTTTTCCTTGCCATTACTATTAAATGGATGAATAACTTTAAGAATACGATAGCAATCCTCAATGTGAAATTGCAATGCGTATAGCAATTCTTTTTGTAAACCAGGTAGCTTATCTAAAGGATAATCTAAATGTCCATCAGCATTAAACAAAGCCGTAGAAATCTGATCTAATTCATCCAGAACAGCATGGAAAGACTGCATCACGTTCTGTATTGAGAGACTGTAGATTGAGAACGGATGCCGTTCGGTGTGATCGCTATGATAGGTAAAGCTTTCAGGGAGAAGTTTTAGACAATTAAATGCTTTAGGGTGTAAGTTGCCATCTCTATATGTTTTACGTTCGAGCTTCATTATAAAATCATAAATGAGTCAAGTTTGTATTATAAGTGTAACACAGTGAGTGTGAACTCAGGACTGTTAAAACTCGGCGCTACTGTCAATTTAGGATTACTGTTGTATTGAGTGAAACGCTTGACACAATGGATTCATTTGTTATGCCAAACCCTAAAGGACACGAAGATTCAATCAAAGATTCCCGCTTTAAAGCTGTTTGGCAGAGTGGCCCGACTCGTACCATTCGAGTTCCGATCGCCCTGGCTGACGCTACTTTAGATTATGCCAGACAACTTGACAAGAAACTCGAACCGCGTGACACAGCAGATAGTCGTAGCGGTTCCGAAGTAGAAAAGAAACAGTCTCAATCGCGTGACACCAGTGGTTCAATTGATGAAGTAAAGCGATTAAAGGGTGAATGTAAGCGACTTCAGAATTTAGTGAGTGACATGAGGATTGAGCTGTACCAGACCCGACGCGCTGAAATTGAGCTACCAGAGGCTGCTGACTTGTTAAACAGGCTCAAAGCCAAGCGTAAGAAATCAGCGGTAACACTCGCAGACATTGAGACAATTTTGGAGATGATTGAAGGGTAAACCCCAAAAGGGAATTAGAAATCTATACCCCGATTCATCCCGAAGATGTGCTGAGATAATTTCTATGGCGTTAAGCCACAAAAACTTAAAACCTTATCAGGGATTGAAACTCCTTCATTACTTACTGCGTTACTACAAACCGTCCCAAAAAAACCTAAAGCCCTATCAGGGATTGAAACTTGGCACATTTTGATTCCTGTTGATTCCTGTTTTTGCGCGGTTTGCACAGCAACTGCACTGTCAAAATCTAAAATCTGAATCTAAAACCTGAAATTATTTGACCGACAAGAGCGGTTGGTATTCTGTTCGTTGTCGGCAAGTGCGATCGCACGCCGTGCGACAATTGCCAAAACCAAAATCCCTCAATTACTCGAAAGTTGGGGGATTTTTCTTGGCTCAAAACATCCCATCCAGTAAGTCGGTAACGGCCCCTTGGTCGCGGCTGCGATTATCGTCGTACACCATCAGGGTATTCAAATTCCTGTGCCTGCTGAGTTTCTGAACTTTCCGCACATCCCCATCTGTTGCGTCCAGCGCCGCTGTGATAGCGCTGTGTCTGATGCGGTGAGGGGACATCTGCTTTTTAATACCAGCTTTTTCGCTGTGGCGGACAACCATCTTGCAGATACCGTCACCGCTAAGTCTGTGTCCGCTGTGAGCCCAGTCAAGTGCTATAAAAAGCGGACTATCGGGCGAGCAACTTCCCCTTTCCTCCAACCAATCGGCGATCGCCTGCACTGTCGCAGAACCTAAATCGATCGTCTCAGCTTGCGTACCGCGTCCCTTGCCAAGAATTCGCAAAGTCTTACCGGCTGGGTCAAAGTCACCAACACTCAACTGGCTGATTTCGTTCCGCCGCAAAGCATTACCCCACAGCAAGCGCAACAAAGCATAGTCTCTCTTGCCAGCTTTCGTTGCCCGATCGCACTGCTGCAAAATTCGCTCAAAAGTGGCTCTATCAACGCCCGTTGTATCTCGGTAGCCTACAATTTTCTCCCCCTTAATATCCCCTAAAGTATAGTGACACACGCCGAGCTTGCGACCCATTTCCACCAACGACTTGACAGCCGCCAGCCGCCGATTAACAGTCGCTTCCTTGAGTCCCTTGTCGATCAGCTTAGCTTTGTACTTCAAAACCACCGAAACTGCTTGCCGTTCCTCAAGGTGTAAAAACTCCAAAACATTATCAGGCAAGGCGGGCGTCCCTGTCATAGTTACCAAAAAGTCATTTACGTCCCTCTCGTAGGCGCGGCGAGTATTTTCGGAGCGCTTGTCGGCGAGTAATTGTTTGAGCACGTCCGGGTCAGTATCTAGAGTATCGAAATATCTTTCAATTTTGGCATCGAGAGAAGCTTCAAGGCGGGCGATCGACAGTTCTGCTTTCATGATTTTTTGCTATTGATAAACAGAGTTTACGATGGCATGGAGGGTCAAAATGCGCCCCGTCTCTGGGAGGGGGCTGTGGTGTCTAAGCGGCTCTGTGTTTTAGTATCGCTTGTTGCGCCAAAGCTGTCGCTTGATTTTCTGATTCCAGAATCAAGACCGGAATGTTCTCGCCGGCCCGCGTCCGTTGAGTCGCCGTGCCAGCACGGAGGCGTGAAACTGAAAATGTCCGCTAACAATTTTGTACCCGCTACTGTCGCGCACCACCACGGGGGGAATCATGAACCCACCGCTCGCCAGACGCTCGCTCGCCAGCAATTTCTAGCTCGCCCGGATCTTCGTTGCAGACTGGCACATCAGAAGTGATGCGCTTTACCGAGACTAACGAGAGCATTAGTTTCTTGGTGGAGATCGGCTTAGCCGTAGGCGCTGGGGTAGTTGGTGCGGTAGCGTCGGTGTGGCGATCGGTTCTGGGGCGGTCGGAGTTTTTTCGGGCACTGGTTTTGGTTGTACTAGATAAATACTAGCACTATGCCTAGTAGACATTTAGTAATTAAGCTAGTTTTTGTGTCTAGTATTTCTCATGAGTAAATGCTAGTATTTTTGTCTAGTTTATGTACTAAATACCGCTAGCGATGGGAGGGTTCGCTAGCGGTCGGGCAACTGTTGCTGATAGTCTTGGAGCTCGCTGAGTTTGGCTTGTAGCGCTGCCATTTGGGCATTCGTGGCGTCAATTTTTGAGGCGATTTGAGCGAACTTGTTGGCTAACAGAGTCATTGGTATTCGTCCTTTGGTTGTGGGTGCTGATTGTAAAGCGTATGCAGCGAGCGGTTTGTGTCGTTTCCGTTTCGCTATATTTGTATACTAGCATGATGTCTAGTATTTGTTAGAGCATAGACACTAGACACAAAGCTCGATTAAGATGCTAGATAAAAAGCTATTTGTGTAC
>NZ_JAUBOZ010000101.1:0-6239 GCF_036700475.1 Microcoleus sp. T2B6
CCGTGCCCGCCCATCCCCCCGTGGTTGCCCCGAAACAGCCCTGGGAGTGAGGGGGGGTTAGAGGCTGCTGTTTGGATGATGGTTGAAGTGCGATCGCGACTGTTATTGTCTACTAAGAGATATTCTACACTGGCGATCGGATAAGTTTGCGATCGCAGGCACTCGATCAACTCCGGCAAATCCATCTCGCCGTTGTAAACTGGCACAACCACCGAAACTTGCGGTAAAAACCCGTCACTGTTCATTAAATTCTTGTGGAACAGGCCGGAAAGCCTGTTGCTTCAGAAAAACAAGTTTTATACCAGTTTACCTTATTTAACAATTTCTACTGCCGTTCCCTTCTGCACAAACCCATACAACTCCTCAACATCCTTATTTTCCAGCGAAACGCAGCCCAAAGTCCAGTTCGATCGATATTTTATTATATTATCCGAATTAGGAGGAACGCCGTGAATCCCGATTTCGCTGCCCACGCTATCGCCCCAGCCAATTGTACCATTTTGCTTAGCTTTTATATGTTTTCGCCAAGATTGTTTAGTTGGATAATCCAGCCACAGAAACTTTGACCAACTTTCGTGAGGATACATATCTTTAATCCTAAAAACACCTTCCGGCGTCCGCAAATCCCCTGCTTTTAATTTATCACCTGCGGGATTGCCACCAAATACTACAGGATAAGATTTTACTGGCTTTTTGCTATCGTATACAGTCAGCCTGTATTTTGATTTTTCAACTAGGATGGAAATTCTGTTTTTATCTAACTTATCTGGTTCGCCTAAAATGTGTCTTAGCGGCTTGTCGTAGTTTAATAAATTATCGGGCGGGAATTGGGTATGCAAAATATTTAAATCATCAGCCGGACAGTTATTTAAGCAGAAAACGTCTAAAATGTAGGGAATTGGAACAGCATAACCCAGCCTAACGAGGTTCCAGTAAAAAACTAAGCTAGCAGCCAGCAATAGAAGGCTTGTAGATGAAACAGTTCTTCCAATATTGCCCCTGATTTTTTTTATTTCCATTGCATTAACTAGGGATATTATAGATTGTTCGGCGGTTGAAACTGCTACTTACTACAGAAACGAAGTCCCTCTCTAAGAGACTAAGAAATGTGGAACAGTCCAAAAGCGTGTTGCTTTAGCTTTAAACGGGCAAGATGCCTGTTCCACAACTGCATTGAGTTATTGTGGAACAGGCATCTTGCCTGTTTCTTTCCCTTAAACAGGCAAGATGCCTGTTCCACAACTGCATTGAGTTATTGTGGAACAGGCATCTTGCCTGTTTCTTTGAAATAGGAGAAAATATCTCTTGCATCCCCTGCACAATCCGTTACCAAATCCGCGGTTAACTGTTGCTAGTAAACATCAAAATCATTAACACTAACACCCCGTTTGTTAAATAAAAGATGCCAACAACCTGAGTTTCCAACCAGCCGCACAACTCTAAATGATGGTGCAGTGGAGCCATTCTTAACAGACGCTTGCCGATGCCATCCGGGCCTTTTGTAGCTTTGTAATAACCTACTTGAGCAATTACTGACAGCGTTTCAATAAAGAAAATCCCGCTGATAATTAATAATATCCAAAGGCTATTTGTTAATAAAGCTACCGCACCCAACGCACCGCCCAAAGCTAAAGCACCTGTATCGCCCATAAACACCTTGGCTGGATTGCGGTTGTGTGCTAAGAAACCGAAACAACTGCCGCTGATGCAAGCGCAAAATATCATTAATTCTGGCGAAGTTGAGGCTACAGATGCGCCCAATCCCAAAAGTGCGATCGCCCCCAAACCTCCCATCAACCCGTCAACACCATCGGTAATATTAGTAGCATTGCTTTCGGCAACTAGCACAAAACCCGCCAGCGGCCAGAACAGCAAACCTAATGGCAATACCCAACCGAAAGGCAAAGCAACATTCGTAGAAATTGCTGGTTGATGAAACATCAGCCACAGACAAAATAGAGCAGCAAAACTTATTTGCAAAGCCAATTTCATCCGAGGTGAAATACCTTTGTTCGACTTGCGTCGCAGAATTTGCCAGTCATCAATCCAGCCAATGAAACCGTAAGCTAAAGTTAAAGCCGATACGGCAACAACATCTGAGTTAAACTTAGACCAAAGTAAAGCGACTGCTACCCCAGCAGGTATAAAAAAGATGCCTCCCATTGTCGGCGTTCCCGCTTTTTTCAAATGGGCTTGGGGGCCGTCTTCGCGAATTATTTGTCCTGCTTTTAGTTGCTGGAGTAGGGGTACAACTGCATAGCCCAACCCCGACGCAACTAAAGCACAAACAATTAGCGGCATAAATAGCGATGCAGGTAAATTCAAAAATCTATCCGCTGCTACATCTAAACCGATCGCTACAGTGCCTAGCCCCAAACCCAGCAGCAGGAATAAATTCCTGCCCGTAAGTTTGAAAGGCAGACTAAAAGGGATTTTCTCATCCAAAAAGTTATCCATAACACTCCTCACCACACACTATTTGAGAATAAGCAATTGACAATGGGGAATAGGGTGCGATACAGGAGATTGAGAAATCTCTTAGTTTTTCTTCCCTGTTTCCGGTTGATTTCTTCACCCTTTTACCCGTTATTCTTCGCCTACACTCACATCCTCTTCTACTTCCTCTTCTAAATCATCGTAAGGACTGTCGTCAACTGCCATAAGTTCCGAAATTTCTTCTTCGTGCAGATAGTCGGGTTCTTGGACATCCCTTGCTAACAGGCGATTGTTAGATTCCAACCAGTCTAAAAGAGAAGATTGCTGTTTTAATGGAATTACATCCGCAGGTAAATGGCGAGGAATTTGACGCAGAGATGGGTTGTACATGATTATTGGTTTTTAAAGACAAAGACGCGATCGAGTAGAGGTAACGTTTTGCCGACGAACTGCTCCTTTGATCAAGCACTTGCAAATCGGGCATTTAGCAAGGCTAAAGCATTATACCACAGGCACTGTTTGGTTCCGGATCGGGATAAGATGGGAGACCGAAAAGGCGATCGCCCCCAAGCATGGGCATGAGGATAACACTAAAATCCGCTCTTGCCAATCCTTCTTTAGCCGTAAGCATTGTAATCTAAGACGATCGTCTTTAAGATATCGCGGGACAAGTGGCGATCGTATTCTGCAAGCTTCGCTAACGGCAAGGGTTTGATTCACAACAGTCTCCTGGTTTTTCATCAAAGCCTGAGCTCGAATGCCCTCTGCCTTCTTCAGCCAACTCTCAAGCAATAAATCTCAGAATGGATATAACGGCAGCGGTTTTATACAACAAAGAGGGCTACCACACCGGAGGCAAAAAACTTCTGGGGCGTCATTCAGCCGGAGAAGGGTTTCTCAAAAGCTTAGTCCAACACGGAACCGCTGACTCTCTCTACTGTTACGCCGATAGCGAAATAACCTTTAAGGAGTTTTGTTCGCACATCCAACCTTGGCTGCAAAAACCTCGGAAAGTGCGCTGGATTCCGATGGAACGACCGGATTTTCTATCTCAACCGGGCACAATTTACCGACCCGATCCGCTTCTGTCGCAGATGGTGTGGGCGCGCAGATTTGTCGATCAGCGGGCCTACAGCGTTTGCGGCGTTACTCACACGATCGGTACAAAATACATCATGGGGGCGATCGGCGATTTGATAACCGCACCCATGCAGCCTTGGGACGCCCTGATCTGCACCTCTGCAGCCGTGAAAACAGCAGTAGAAGGAGTTATGACGGAGTGGTCTGAATATTTAGCCCAGCGCAACGGCGGTAAACCGGAAATTTTAGTCAAATTGCCGGTTATTCCCCTAGGAGTGGATTGCAGCGCGTTTCCGCAGGGTGTGGAAGCAGTTAATAGTCGCCGGCAACTGCGACAAGAAGTGGGCATTTCTCCCGAAGATATTGTTGTGTTATTTGTCGGTCGATTGATTTTTTCTGCAAAAGCTCATCCGGTACCGATGTACATCGCCCTAGAGGGCGCGGCACAACAGACAAAAGCCAAAATCCACTTAATTCAAGCAGGTTGGATCGAAGATCCGAGAGAAGAACCCGACTTTAAAAATAGCGCGCAAATATTTTGTCCCTCCGTGAATGCTATTTTTTTAGATGGGAGAAAGCCGGAAATTAGAATTAATATTTGGTCGGCGGCCGATATTTTCATTTCGCTTTCGGACAACGTTCAAGAAACCTTTGGGCTAACGCCAATTGAAGCTATGGCGAACGGACTGCCGGCCATAGTCTCCGATTGGAACGGATACAAAGAATCTGTACGCCACGAAATAGACGGCTTCCGCATTCCCACACTCATCCCGCCCCCGGAATCTTGTTTAGATTTAGCCCTAAATTATCTCGACGACAGCTTAAATTGGCCGACTTACATGGGTCACACTTCCCTCGCCACAGCAGTTGACATTGATGCTTGCACCCTGGCGTTGTGCCAATTAATTGAAAACCCCGAATTGAGAAAGCGGATGGGGGAAAATGCCCGACAAAGGGCGTGGGAAATTTATGATTGGAAAGTAGTAATTGCTGCTTACGAACAATTGTGGCGGGAATTAGCAGAAATTCGCCTGGGGGCACCGGAGTCAGCACCTTTAAAACCTGGGAAGCCGCCTTATCCCCTAGGCGACGATCCGTTTCGGGTATTGGGCCATTATGCGACTAGAAGTTTAAGCAATGAGATGATGCTGAGTCTGGGGGCGATCGCCACACCAGAACTGCACAGAGAGTTGCAAACAATTTGGTTTACCCGCTTCGGTCAGGACAGAAGAATCTCTGTTAACATTCAGATGGAGATATTGGATGCGATCGAGCAGGAAGGTGCGATCAGCGTGGGGGAAGTTATCCGACGCTACGTTAAAAACGAGCAAGAATTAGCCGACCTGTATCGGACTTTGCTTTATTTGGTGAAATTTGATATCTTAGTAATTAGTTGTTAAGCTGTCACGCATTTAAATTGCATATTCAGGGCGGGCGAGACGCCCACCCCACAAGAATTATATTGTTTTTTGACATTCTATTTAAATGCACAACAGCTTAATACTCTGCGGACTCGGCGATTAATATCGCTACTACACAAAATTTCCTCCCTCTCGCTTGAGACTGAAGAAAAGAGCGGTCTGACTTTTGCCTCACCTTCGATAATTAATCCGTGTATTCGTGTCAAACTCCGTGTTCTTCCTTCTTAAAAAATCATGCTTAGAAAATCTGCACTCTTAGAGATAATTGCTGGTAAGAATCGAGGTTTGCTGGCTACAGCTAGCGACAAACAAGCGATTTTAAGTGCGATCGCCCAATTGGAAGATTACAACCCCACGCCTCGCCCTGTCGAAGCTGCAGAGCTTTTAAATGGTGATTGGCGGTTATTGTACACCACCAGCCGCGAACTGCTGAATCTGGACAGTTTTCCCTTGGTAAAATTGGGTCAAATTTATCAATCTATCCGCGTCAAAGAATCTAAAATTTACAACATTGGCGAACTTTACGGCTTGCCTTATTTGGAAGGAATTGTCAGTGTGGCGGCGAGATTTGAGCCAACTTCCGAACGGCGAGTGCAGGTGAAGTTTGAGCGGTCTATAGTAGGTTTAAGCAGGTTGATTGGCTATGAATTTCCGGGGAAGTTTATCGATGAGATTGAGTCGGGGAAAAAGTTCGCTGCTGTAGATTTCGGGCTGGATACTCGCGAACAGCAGGGATGGCTTGATATCACTTATTTGGATAAAGATTTGCGGATTGGACGGGGGAATAAAGACAGTGTTTTTGTCTTGACAAAAGAGTGATTTTGTGATGTGTGATTAAGTGCGATCGCTCTTTTACCTGAAATTTGCAATCAGTCTAAAATGATACCGAGAGGAATACAATTATGACATCAACTATCAAAGAAACAATGGGCAAAATTACCACAACGCTGACAATCACGAATCGCCTCGACCAAGGTAAAGCAGAAGATAATCTAATTCCGGCTGACCAAATACGTTCTATTACAATCAAAAATGTGCTGGTAGATACTGGGGCGACTACTTTATGCTTGCCGCAGGATGCGATCGCCCAACTCGGTTTAAAACTCCTGAAAACAGTGCCTGTAGCAACGGCAACAGGCATCGGTACGGCACGCATTTTTGAAGATGCAAAAATTTCATTAATGGGAAGAGACGCGACTTTTGAGTGCATAGAACTGCCCGCAGGAGCCGATCCGTTATTGGGCGTCATCCCGTTAGAAGCATTAGGAATTGAATTAGATTTGCAGAAACAAACACTCGTGC
>NZ_JAUBOZ010000101.1:6339-27490 GCF_036700475.1 Microcoleus sp. T2B6
AAATGTGCGATCGTCTTTAACCCGCGTAGGCGGGTTTTGTTTGTGTAGACGCGGTTTCTAACCGCCGAGTTCAACCTAAGAAATATGGAATCTGAGAGAAATGTGCGATCGTCTTTAACCCGCGTAGGCGGGTTTTGTTTGTGTAGACGCGGTTTCTAACCGCCGAGTTCAACCGCCCGGTTCAATTTCTCAATTTATCTTTCTTTCATCCGCGTTTATCCGCGTGCATCTGCGGTTAAAAATCAAAAATCTATCACTTTGGCAAACAATTCAACACTTACTAAAACCCTCAAATCCCTAGCCGATAAAAGCTTCAGATAGGATAACCGTTAAAACTTAGCGTTAAGAATTGACAATTGACAATTCTTGTGATATGTGCTTGAATTTTAATGGAAAAGGCGTTAGTACATTCCCGCCAAGAAACTTACTAACGCCTTTTGTGTACTCCTTACGAATACAACACGATCATGCCACAAAACGGTTATCAACAGGGATGCGCTGCGAATCCTAGTGCGATCGCGTACCAAAAACGCCTTTACCCTTGGGCGATCGCCAAACTCATGCCCAGTATGCAGCGGGCGATTGTGGGGCGATTTCGCAGTCGATCGGATGCTGACGGGCACTTGCTGTGTCTGCGCCAACTGATGCCTCAAGCAACGCTTGTCGTAGTCTTTGACTTGCAGCCAGATTTAGAAGTACCAATTGCGGCGCCCACAGCAATTCGATAAGCACAAGGATTGCGATCGCCATTTGTAGGGGCGGTGCCCCCGTGCCCGCCCCTTCGTCTGACTTCAAGTCGATCTTTCTTGTATTTTCCTTCTTCCTTTTTAAGAATGACTCAGACTCGATAATTCATTCGTGTATCCGTGTAGTGCCTTCCTTCTTCCTTTGGCTATAAATAGCGACTTAAGTTAGGATAATTTTATCCTCAATTTGCTTTTAAATCATGACTTCTACAACTGTAAAATTCATCTTGCCTCAAGTGGGTGAAATTCCTCAATGGCAAGCCGCGACATGGGAAGATTATGTAGCAGCCTGCGAAGATCCATCTTTGGAGGAAGCCAGAATATTTTTTTATGAAGGATATCTTTGGATAGACATGGGTAATGAAGGGCCTCAGCACGCCAGATTTAACGATCTGTTTACTATCATATTTTTCGTGTGGTTTACTACCAAAATAGGACAAACTTTTGATTCTCTCAGCGGTTGTGTAATTGAGAAACCTAAAGTGGGAGCGGGTGCACCAGATAAAGTTTTATACATCGGCGGAGATTTCCACCAATGGCAAAAAGGGGAACCTCGCCGAATTAATCTGAATCAGTCGCGAGTTCCCGATTTAGTCGGGGAGATAGCCGATACTACTTTGGCCAGCGATTTAGATGAAAAGAAGCGGCTTTATGCTGCTTTGGGAATTCCTGAGTATTGGGTAGTAGATATTAAGGGCGAGAGAGTTTTGGCATTTCGCTTGCAGGAAAACGGGAAATATCAGGAATGCGAGATTTCCGGTGCGCTTGAGGGATTGCCAATTGCTTTGCTGTCGGATACTTTGAAACTTTTGGGTGAGGGAAATGGGACGGCGGCGATGTGGTTTGCTCAACAAATTGGGAATTTGTAGAGAGGTTGGCGAAAAGTGCGTTAGCGAAGCCCTCGAAGAGGATCGCACGCGATTCACAATAATTTTTTCAAGCTCGACTCTAGGGCTGCCACAATCTCTGAGAATGTTGATATTTGTGCTAAGCTAATCTACAAAAGATGTCACGGTCGTGCAGTAACCTTTCTGTGATTTAAAGGAGCAGGTCAATGAATATTGTCTTAAAGCCGGAATACGAAGAGTTTATTCGATCGCAAATTCAAAGCGGAAAATATGGCAGCGCTGAAGAACTAATTGGAGAAGCGATCGCACTTTTAAGAGAACGAAAACAACGCATCGAAGAACTCCGCCAGAAAATAGCAGTGGGAACTGCACAAATTGCTAAGGGACAAGTGACAGATGGAGAAATTGTGTTTGCCAAAATTCAAGAAAAGATCGATCGAAGAGAACAGTCAGGGGCATGAACAGTTATACATTTTCAGATGAAGCCGTCCGAGACTTGAATGAGATTTGTGAGTACATTGCTGGCAATAGTTCCAGGGCAGCCAGCGAGCTTTTTGATGCAATTCGTCAAAAATGTAAACTTGTCGCCGAATTTCCCAATATGGGCAAACGCTATGAGAGGTTATCCCCCAACTTACGCGGATTTATTGTGAGGGATTATTTAATTTTTTACTACCCCAGATCGGACGGGATTGATATTACTCGCGTGCTACGGGGTGATCGAGACTTGGAATTATTGTTTTCAGAGTTAGGGGAAGATTAATTAGCGTTGGATCGATCTGAACGGGCGCTCGCACTTTTGGATTTGGGATGAGAGAGGTAGGCGATCGCAATTTACTAAAACAAACTTTTCTACGCTTTAGTTCCAGTATCACCAAGATAGATTTGCTTAGAACCCTTGGGAATGTAAATCCAGCGAAGGTCTTGCAGACGATTTGTCAGATTTGATATTGTTACGCCAAGTTCATCTCGCATTGCATAAAGGTGTTTCCATTTGGTTAGATCACGTCCTCTTCGTACTTCTTCTAGCTTAAAGCTGGGCATCAGCAAACAACTAGCAAAATACTGTGCTTGCCATTCTATCCCTTGCTGACTGCTAATATTGCGACATAAAAATGGCTCTACGGCGCTCTCAATACCACGCTTTTGCTCTTCTTCTAAACGAGAAACCGCTTTTTGATCTATGTGAAGCTCCCAATGTCCGATTTCGTGAGCTATTGAAGATTCTTCAAAACCTTTAGGCAGTTCCAGACTCTTTTCGTTCATTATAATTTTACGTTCAGTAGGTAGAATCATGGCAGCAATCGCGCCTTTTTCATCAGGAGGTATGTAGCCACAATCCATATCCAATCCTAAAGCTTCAGCAACATGACCAGCATCAATAGGCCATTTTAGAGGACGCTTGCGCTTTTTATTGACGCGCGCAAGAACATCCATCGCACGAAGCTCAATTTCCTGTTTTGAAAATATTTGATACTGGTTGATTACTTTCAACTCTTCCTCTCCTCACCTTCTAATTGTGTGGTTTCGCCCAGTAATTTTTGTGCAAATTCTGGCTCATCCCGCATCCGGCGCAGCAACGCAGGCATTTGCCTGTACTTTTTGACCAGATCCTCAAAAACTTTGGCATCATCTGGTGTAATCCTACCTGCTAGGCGTTTGAGGTCATCTGTACGATCCGTCAAATCCAAATGACGCGCTAACGCCTCAATGACATCCTCGCTGGGAGGATACCCAGCGTGGTCGTTTTCCAGTTTGGATAGGTAGGTATAATCCACACCGATCAACTTTGCCAGTTCGCGCTGGCTATATTCCTTGTCCTTACGGGCTTGACGAATCAGCTTGCCAAACGTCTCGCTCACGGCTGTAGTCCCTTATCATGGAAAAATTGTAATCTATCTTGACTTTATCTTCAACAGGGTCTAAAGTATGTTTGTTGGCTAAATTGGTCAACATGGGCAACGTAAACACTATAATAGGTCAAGACAGACCTTTGTGGAGCCACAGCATGAAAAAACAACCCTTCAATCCCGACCAACTGTGCTTCTCAATCGGCAGACCCCTGCCAGTTTTGCTTGAGGAAGTTCAACGGACAAGTCGGAATCAAAAGCTGAGGAAGGCCGCCAAACAAATGCTGGAAGGCTTGCGTACCTTTGAATTGGCGAACCAAACTGAGGTTTCCAAATCCGTCAAAGCAAAAACCGCCATCCACGAAATTTTAACCAAATGAACCAATAACAGCCCTCTAAAATAGAGGGCTAAACTCATGGACAAAATTTGGGCATTTGCCAGCTATAATCTTTGGTCACAGTTTGCTCCACCAGTAGGGCAAGAATATTTCCACTGCGATATGAAGCGAGGTTTTGCTAGGGCACGACAGCGAGAACCTGGAGTCGCAGCAGTTAAAGATTTAGACAACACACCTCAACGAATTGGAATACTTGCACAGCAAGGAGTTTATGAATTTCATCAAAACCCTAAACTATTCTCGCGCAAAGATGCTGTAGAGCAAGTTGCAGAAATTCTGCAATTAAGCCAAGAGTCAACTCCTGTTAAGGAACGAGTAATTCTCATCCTGAGCAATTACCAGCAGCACCCGATTCTTTTAGGCAAGAACATCATTAAACTGAACCGAGGTGATGAGGGATTTCCCCCACCAATTATTCTGAAGCAGGGGAATTATCTGTTTAACTTCTTTGCGGCGATAGACTGCATTTTTGCCGAACCAGATGGAACCATACATATTTTAGATTTCAAAACAGGTAAATCTGAATTCGATCGGCGACAGGCATACCTTTACCTGCTAGCAGCCAGTTATCTTTATCCGTCTCAGCCAGCTATCGCCTCATTTTATAATTTGGAAACAGGCAAGCAGTCTGACCAACTCAGGGCAACGGCTGATACACTACAAGCTTTCAAAATAGAGATGTCGCTGATTGCTCAACGACATCAAAAAGATTTGAAGCGTTACCGCGACTACCCGGCTGAGTTCGACATAATTTTTCCACCTAATCCTGGTTCAAACTGTTCTTACTGTCCCTTTAACTCAATTTGTGAATTTTCTTCTGTAATATTAGAGGTTGCCGCATGACTGCTCATATTCATATTCCTCCACAAGTCTCTCCTTCGGCAACATATTTTTTGAGCGAGATTTTCCCGCTCATGATTTCACAGGTCAATTTAATCAGCTTTCGGCTGACTCCAGAAGTAGATCGCAAAATTGGCAATCGATTTAGCTGGCGTTTTTGCCAAAAGTTTACTAATCAAGAATTTCCTCATGAGCTAGTTGCGATCTGGGAAGACAAATATTTTTGGGTTTTAGGTCAACCTAATCAACCTATGCCCACCAAAGAAAAGTGGCGAGAGGCACTGGTAGAAATTGAAGAGGAGTTGAGAGAAGATATTGGCGATCGATCCTACTCTATCCAATGGGTACGGGAACCACAGGTAACAGCTCCTATCCTTGCTCAATTAGCTGTTAGAATCTTGCAAAGAAGTTCAGAGTTCTCATCGGCTGATACTGTTTGGTCTGAAAATCATGTTGAAGTCAAGCGTGAAGCTAATTTTTGGGCAGAAACTATTGACTTGCAAGATGGTGAATATCCGGCTTTAGTTTTAACACCTCACAGCTACTTCGTTTACCAAACTACATTGGATAAATTTTACGAAAATCATCCATATAGGAACAAACCGAAAGAACTTTTAATAGGTTTGAAAGTTAGAGATATTGACAAGAATAGTTTTGCTACAATTACTGCTATTGTAGGCCAGATTGGAGAAGGAGAACGCAGGCAAGACCTCATCACTCAAGCAACAGGTGCACAGAGCAAACTAAAACTTCAAGAAGCACCAGACGATCAAGTTGTTGTTGCAGTCCAGTTTAGCAAAAATCCAACTGAGTATCACTATCCAATGTCTGCTTTGCGTCCCTGTGTCACAGAGGAAACCGCCGATCGCTTTGATGTAAAATACGGAGACCTACTCAAGGAAACAAAAATTCCCTACCAACAGCGACAAAAATGCTTAACTTCATACAAGCAAAAAGCAGAAAATCTTTTAAATACCTATGGACTCAATTTAGGAGCTAAGTGTATCAACAGCCGTGATTACCAGTCCTTATTCCTACCAATTCAGTTCAAGCTTGAAGAAACACTTCTTGAATTTGGTAATAAATTCATTGGTAAGAGAGGTGACGTTTTGAAAGGACTATCTAAAGGTAGTGTTTATCGCCGCCACGATGAGTATAGTGATATATCAAGACCGATTCGCATTTCAGTTTTAAAAGCAGGGAATTTTAAAGTCAGCTCCTATTTTTTAGAACAAGTTCAGAAACGTCTCAAAGATTATAAATTTGAAAGCCTCAATTTGATTGACAAGAATACCAAAAAGATTGATGAGAGTAGAATTAAGATAGTTTCGATAGACGGCTTGAGTAAAGCTGAGGCTAAAGTTAGATTGGAACAAGCTATTAATGAACTAATGGCGATTCCCACTGATATTGTTTTGACGTTTCTCCCAGAAAGCGATCGCCATACCGACAATAGCGAAGACGGCAGTTTTTATGCTTTTATTTCTTCGCAGTTACTCCGACACGGAAAAGCAAGCCAAGTTATTTATGAATACACAGTACAAGATACTAAAAATCACGGGAATATTCTCAATCAAGTCATCCCAGGGATTTTAGCAAAGTTAGGTAACTTGCCCTTTATTCTAGCTGAGCCTTTAGAGATTGCTGATTATTTCATCGGTTTGGATATTTCCAGAACTCCCAAGAAGAAGGGAAGCGGAAGCTTGAATGTTTGTGCAAGTGTACGTCTTTACGATCGGCAAGGAAAATTTATTCGCTATAGGCTAGAAGATGCTTTGACACAGGGTGAAGAAATCGATAAACGAACACTAGAGAGGTTTCTTCCGGCTGCTGACCTAACTGGAAAAACTGTACTAATTTACCGGGATGGACATTTTTGTGGTAATGAAGTCAAGTATTTACGGGAACGAGCAAAAGCAATTAGCTCTAATTTTATTTTGGTGGAATGTATCAAGTCTCAAGTTCCCCGACTTTACAAATTTGCTCAGTCAGCTTTAAAAGCACCCACAAAAGGTCTAGCACTTCGACTATCTGCATATGAAGTGATTTTGGTGACCACAGATGTGAAGAATGAGAAGATGGGTCTGCCTTATCCCTTACGTTTGAAGGTTATTCCTGATGAAGGACAGGAAGTATCAATTGAAAGTTTAGTAGAAACAACACTTAAACTTACTTTATTGCATCATGGATCGCTTAAAGAGCCACGTTTACCCGTTCCCTTATATGGTTCTGACCGCATCGCTTATCGGCGGTTACAAGGTATTTCTCCAGGTGCATTGGATGGGGATAAACAATTTTGGCTGTAAGCCAGATCGCCCTTCCACCCACCACTCTAACAAAACCCTACCAAAAACCAACACCATCACACCCAAAAAATGCTCCGACTCTCCCAAACCCAACTCAAAATCCTCGAAGAATGCCCCCGCAAATTCCAACACAGCTACCTCGAACTACTCGCCACCACCGCATCCCCAGAACACAAAGAAAAACTCACATGGGGAAGCCACTTTCACCTATTAATGCAGCAGCGAGAACTCGGACTTCCCATTGAATTCATCATCCAACAAGACCCCGAACTGGGACGCTGTGTGGCAGCATTTATCAACACCGCACCCGAACTTTTCGCTAATTCAGAAAATAGCGATCGCATTTTCCGCCAAGCCGAACACCCCCGCACCCTAATTTTCCAAGACTACCTATTCACCGTTATCTATGACTTGCTAATAGCCGAACCAAACGCCGCCCAAATTCTCGACTGGAAAACCTATCCCCGCCCTCAAAAATCAAAATGGATAGCTGAAAGTTGGCAAACTCGCCTCTATTTATATGTTTTAGTAGAAACCAGCGACTATTCCCCCGAACAAGTTTCCATGACATACTGGTTCGTACAATTGCAAGGAGAAGAACCGCCGCAAAAACTCACATTTTCCTACAACCAAACAGAACACGATCGCACAAAACAAGATTTAACCCACCTATTGCAGCAGCTAACCGACTGGCGACAGCGCTATACCGAAGGCGGCGAATTCTTACCCCAAGTAGAAATTAGTTCCAATCTTTGCAATTCCTGTCAATTTGCCACTCGCTGCAACCGCACAACAGACAACACAGCTTCCTCATCCAATCTTTCCGCAGAAACTCCCACAGATTGGCTGCCAAATCTTGCTATCATTGAGGAAATGTCTATTTAATTCAAATCTTTTACTATGCCAACTATTAGTCCCCGGTGGGGGCGGGTTTATAGATATTGTGGATGTGAATGAAAGATTGTTGGTGAACCCGCCCCTACAGGAATTAATGAAATAACTTATGACTGAACTACTTAAAAATTTGCCAACTCAACCCCTATCCCAGCCCCCAGCTTGGCTGATCCAAGCTGTCAGAAACCATGCACCAGAACTCCCCGGAAACTATGCCGCTGCACTTCTCTGGTATAGAGGAATTCACAACCCCGAACAAATACCCGGTTTCTTAAACCCCCAACTTTACCAACCAGCAAGTCCCTTTGAATTCGGGCTAGAAATGAACTGGGCGATAGAAAGAATCCAGCAAGCACGAAACAGCGCAGAAAAAGTTGCAATTTGGGGAGACTTCGACGCCGACGGCATTACCTCAACCTCGGTTTTGTGGGATGGACTGGGAGAATTTTTTACCCAAGACGACCAATTAACTTATTACATTCCCAACCGCTTAACCGAATCTCACGGACTCAATATCCCAGGAATAGACGCCTTAGCAAAATCGGGAATTAGCTTAATTATTACCTGCGACACAGGCAGTACAAACATCGCTGAAATCGAATACGCCACCAGCTTAAACATCGATACCATTGTCACCGACCATCATACATTACCGGACGATCGCCCCCCAGCTACAGCCATTATCAATCCCCGCTACTTTCCCCCAAACCACCAACTATTTAACCTTTCAGGAGTTGGAGTAGCTTACAAATTAGTTGAAGCATTATATCATACATTACCGGATATTCCGCAGCGCCCGATCGCAGATTTATTAGAATTAGTAGCGATCGGCTTAATTGCCGATTTAGTCCAACTTACAGGAGACAGCCGCTACCTAGCACAAATCGGCATCCAACAACTGCAAAAACAAATCGCAAATCCCACCCGCCCAGGAGTTGCAAAATTGCTCGAACTGTGCAAAAGATCGGGCGATCGCCCAACCGACATATCCTTCGGGCTCGGCCCCCGAATCAACGCCGTCAGCCGCATTCAAGGTGACGCCAGCTTCTGCGTAGAACTCCTCACCAGCCGCGACAAAAAACGCTGCGAAGAACTAGCAAATTTAACCGAAATTGCCAACTCCCGGCGCAAATCTTTACAAAAAGATGTTGCCAAAGATGCCGCCTACAAATTAGCCAAACTCGACCTCTCAACTACTAGCGTCATCGTCCTCAGCGACCCCCAATGGCCCGTAGGAGTATTAGGATTAGTAGCGGGACAAATCGCCCAAGAATACGGCCGTCCCGTGATTTTATTCAGCACAGAAGGAAGCGAAGAAATTAAGGAAAATTCCCAGGAAACCCAATTGACCTCTTTCTTAGATTCAGAATCAAAAACACTTTCCCCATCCAAAATTGCTAGGGGTTCGGCGCGTTCCGCCAATCAAATTGACCTTTACCAATTAGTCAAAGACCAAGCGCATTTATTGGACAGATTTGGTGGTCATCCCTTCGCCGCCGGATTGAGTCTCCCTGTTGAAAATATCCCCCTATTTACCGATGCGGTAAATCAGCAACTGCGACAACAATACAGCACAGATAGTTTAACAGCCGCCCCCGTTGAAGCAGACCTAAAAATTACTGTCTCCGAATTAGGCAAAGACTTATTTCAAGAACTAAAATTGCTCGAACCGTGCGGTATGGGCAACCCCACACCCAAATTGCTGATTGAAAACTGCTGGTTTGACAATCTCTGGAATCAAAAAATCAAAGACTTGAAAGGGCAAAAAGTAGAATATCTTAAAACAGAATTTATAATTAGGGACGAATCTAGCGATACGGGATTTCCCGGCATTTGGTGGGGACATAATCAAAATGAAGTTCCCCAAGGCCGCTGCGATGTCACCGTTGAACTAGATTTTAATACTTACAAATCGCGGTATGAAGTGCGCCTCGTAGCAGTGCGGGAACGCACGGCAGACAACCAAATCAATTCGCCGACTAAAATAGATTGGATTGTAGACTGGCGCAATAGAAATAATGATGAAGAGTTGTTAGCAGCCAGCACAAACTTAGAATCTCCAATGCCGATCGACAATCTAGTTTACAATTCCGAAATGGTCGATCGCGAAAACTCGATCGTCCTCAAAGAATGCCCCGCAAGCTGGGACGAACTGCGGATCTGGTTTCGGCAAGCACAGCACACTCAGAAAAAACTCGCGATCGCCTATACTTTACCCCCACTCGTACCCCCACAGCAAATCTGCCAACAGCTAATCGGCATCGCCAAATATCTCAGCCGCACCAAAAAACCAGTCACCAGACAGCAACTCCGCCAGAAACTCGGCATCAGCGACACATCCTTGCAACTAGGGTTCAAAACCCTAACATATCTCGGTTTTAAAATCAATTATCGCGATCGAGCTTTCCACATCACCAGACAACCCGAAACCGCACAGCAGCAAGACGCGCCCGATCAAATCCCCAAATCCTTATTAGATAGCCAATCCATCCAATCCTCCGTGCCAAATTCCCCCATCGCCGCCCGTTTTGCAGCGCAATTCCTAGCAGCAGTCTCCGAAGAACAATTCCGGCGGAAATATTTCTGTGAAGTACCCCTTTCCACCATTGTGTCGATCGCCCGAGAAACCGTTTTCCAAGAAGATTCTACAGCAAATCCCTTCTAACTGAGATATTGGACTATTCTCAAGAACAGGCAAGATGCCTGTTCCACAAGAAAATTCACTCTTTGTGGAACAGGCATCTTGCCTGTTCATAAAAAGCTTATTGAGAATGGTGGAACACATGAGTTCTAACTGAGATATTGCACCATTGTTAAGAACGGGCTCTTCGGCCCGTTCCACTCATGAGATAACTTTTATTGTCGGGCCCGCACGCTGTTACCACCGGTGGGGCTGGCTTTTGGGGCCCTGAAGCGAGAGAAGTTGTTGTAGATGTGGCTTAAGAGGCCTATTCCTGACACGGATGCAACATCTCAGTTCTAAGAAATATCTTACTTCTGAATTCATCCCGATAAAATAAGGCATAGGGCAATGGGAGTTATCCGTTGCGAGTCAGACCCAAAACTCATAACTCCTAACTCACAGGCCACAACCCAAAACTCCCCACCGCCAAACTCGATCGCCCATATCCAATTTAAAACCCCTATGCTTCTCTGTCCCCGCTGCCAATTTGAAAATCCCAATCCAAACAAGTTTTGTCAACAATGCGGAAATTCCCTAATTTACAAACCTTGCCACGAATGCGGTGCCCAAGTCGCTTTTAGCGCCGCATTATGTCAGAATTGCGGCGTCGCAACAGGTCAAGTGTGGCGGGCCATTATCTGCGGTCGATCGAATTTTCCAGCAGTCGAGGCAGACGAGTCAACCCTACCCCCAGCCGAGTTTCCCCAAAAACCAGAGATGGTTCCAGAAATCCCATCGCGCCAAAACTCTCCTGAACCAATCACAGACGCCATTAAAACCGAAATAACCACCCCAGCCGAACCCCCAATAGCAGTCGCATCAACTTCTCCACAGCCAAGCGACGGCGAATTCAGCAGCACAGAAAGTGACCCTGTGGTAGCCGTGGGGGCGATCGCACCAGCATCCTTTCAAACAACAGAAAAAAGCTCTACTACAGCACCAGAGCGCGAAATAACCCCATCTGAACACCATTTTACAACCGCACCACAGCCTCAACAAATCCAGGAAGCAACAGAGAACCCCGACAGCCCAAACATAGCTGACATCTCCCCCCAATCTCCACAATTCCCCGTCCCCAATTCAGAATATTTAATCCCTTCCCAGCAAGCAGGAGCTTATTTAGACACTCAGCAGCGCTACCAACTCCTAGAAACCGTGCCGCCGAGAAAACGCTCAGACACAGTAGAAGTAACAGTATTGGACTGTCAGCCGCTGGAAATGTCACCCCTCAAAGCCATGCTAGCAGCCAACTCTGCCAGCGTCGCCAGACGAACATCCCCCTATAGCGCAGCAATCAAACGCGGAGAAAATTCAACCAATTCCGCCTTAGCAGAGCTTTGCCAAGGCATAGCTGAACCTTATCTGGCACTCCGGTGGCAATTCTCTCAAAACCTGCCAGTCATTCACGATAGCTGGTCAGACAACGAACAGGCAGTGCTGCTGCTAGAAGACTGCTCCCAATGGCCGCTGCTGGTAGAACGCTGGAGTCAACCCGAAACTTCCACCCAGCAAATTTTATACTGGCTACACGAAATGACAGAACTGTGGGCTGCCCTAGAACCCTGGCGCTGTCGGCAAAGCTTGTTGGAACTGACAAATTTGCGAGTCAACCCCGACTCTTCCTTCTCCTTGGCTTCTTTGCGACTGCAATACCTCTATCCCGAACCCGCCGGCTCCAACCTGCAACTGGTAGATTTGGGGCAATTGTGGCAGGTGATATTTAGCCAGTCCGATCATCGCACTCAGTTTGGCGCCTTGCTCGACCTGCTGCAACAAATGTACAGAGGCGAGATTAGCACAATCGAAGAGTTGCGATCGCGCCTAGAAACAGTTCCCCTCGAACTCCAACCCGCACCTTCACCAAGCTCAACCCCGACGCGCAGGCATTACCGCAGCCCCGACGAGTCCCCCCCCGACGTTGGCGAGGTCTTAACCCAGCCCATGCCACTCCAGATTTACAGCTTAGAAGACGCAGGCCTCACCGATGTTGGCCGCACGCGCGACCACAACGAAGACTTCTTCAGCATCTGGACTCAGCTCAACAAACTCGAAAGCTCCTTCGGTCGCATCTTTCAAACCAAAGGGCTTTACATTCTCTGCGACGGCATGGGGGGACACGACAGCGGAGAAGTAGCCAGCCAACTAGCCGCTGAAACTCTCAGAGAATTCTTTCAAACCCGTTGGCAAAATCAACTACCTCCGGCAGATACCATCCGCGAGGGAGTGCTGCTAGCCAACAAAGCCATCTTTGAAATCAATCAAAAGGACGGACGCTCCGGCAGCGCCCGCATGGGTACAACTCTAGTCGCAGTCTTAGTTCAAGACACCCAATTCGCCGTTGCCCACGTCGGCGACAGCCGCCTCTACCGACTGAGAAAGGGACAAACCCTAGAAAAAATCACCTCAGACCACGAAGTAGGGCAGCGCGAAATTAAGCGCGGAGTTGACCCGGAAACTGCTTATGCCCGTCCCGACGCCTATCAACTAACTCAAGCCATCGGCCCGCGAGACAGTAATTTTCTCAAGCCAGAGGTGCAGTTTTTAGACTTGTGCGAAGATACCTTATTAATTTTGGCTTCGGACGGCCTGACAGATAATGATTTGTTGGAAACTCACTGGCAGAACACTCTCGAACCCCTGTTCAATCCCCAAGCTGATCTCGACCAGGGAGTTGCTCAATTGATTGAACTGGGCAACAAACGCAACGGTCACGACAATATCACGGCAATTATCATTCGGGCCCAGGTAGGCGCATTTCGATTTTAGACTTTCGATGCGGCCAACTTTTTCAAAGGTGGCGCTTTCCCCCGTGACGGTCTGGGTTAAACCTGCAATTGTTGCAGGGAAAGGAAACAGCTTCTGCCTTTTTCGGGCAAGGCTTTACTGCTGGCTCTGTTATTAGGTATCCGGTGTTAAAACAGCTTCAGTTTGATTGCTCAAAAACTGATTACAGACCCATAAGATTGCAGAAAAGCTGTGGAGGACTAACCATTTATCAGTAGCTTTAATTTTGAGACTCGGTTCAGGGAATCTACCGGAAAAATTGGCTTGATAGTAAGTGGATTCATCATAGTTGAAAGAGCTTTCACTTATAAAAATAGTTAGTCTAATGAAAAAAAATCAACTATAACAATCCTAAATGATTCAGATAAATTTGTAGGTAGTGCTAAGAGTGCCTACCCCCTATCTATCGGGCAACCGGGCGTGGGATTGCCCCTACAATAATTATGCAAATGATTTAGGATTGCTATAAAATGAAGTGAGTATGCAGGCTGGCTAATGCGAAATCTGTTTTATACTCGATCGCTGTCGGGGCAATTTGGGCATAGGCAGGAAGTGCCCGCCCTACCTATAGATGTGGGGGGTAAATCACAACCTGCTGCTACAGCAAATTTACGTAAAAATTTAGCGATTGTTTACCTGGTTTTTGTAGTTTCAAGTGTTAAATCGATCGACTGTGTTTTAAGGAGCGATCGACCCCTCACAAATTTTAGGAATAATTGTTCCCAAAAGACTATTTATAACTTAATTGTTTATGAAATCTTTAATCACAATCAGGATATTATAAAGTTTTCCTGGAACTAACCTGTGAAGCTCATAAGTAATTTTTAATTGCTAATTTTTCAAAGCCCTACGCCCCAAATCTATAAATCCCGTCAACTCTCACTGCCAAATCAGGGAGTTCAACCACATCAAGCGAAAATGCTGCTGACTCTTTTAGATCCAGAAAAACAGACCCCCCTGCAACAGTGGAGTTTCGAGAGCGAATCCATTATTCGCATCGGCCGCTCTCCCGAAAATCACGTTGTGATCCCCAATGCTCTAGTGTCGCGGCAGCATCTGGAACTGCAAAGAGTTAATAGCGGGAAATCCAGTCAGTGGTACTTAGTCAATTCCGGGACAAATGGCACTTTGGTGAACGGTATTCTCATGTCTCAGGGTTGGATATCCGACGGTGCCATGATCCAGTTGGCGCGGGGCGGCCCAATTCTGCATTTCCAAGTGATTACTATTGAACTCGGCGGCCAAATTAAGGCGAACCCCACCGTCAATCTCGCGGCACCAAGGTGTACCCACGCGGGAAACCCGCCGGGGAATTTATTCTGCATCCACTGCGGCGAACCGATTAAAGTCGATCGCACGGTGCGCCACTACCAAGTGCTGCGAACTTTGGGCCAAGGCGGTATGGGGACAACGACTTTAGCCTGGGATCGAGAGAAAGCAAAAGCTCAAAAACCCGGAAGTTCCCCCGCAGCTTCTCTGGTAGTCCTCAAGGAAATGAATGCTGACATGGCTCAAATAGTCAAAGCTCAAGAACTGTTTGAACGTGAAGCTAAAACTCTCAAGGCCCTCCACCATGCGGGAATTCCTCAGTTTTTTGACTTTTTTGTGGAAGGGGGCAAAAAATACTTGGTGATGGAAATGCTCCACGGCGAGGATTTAGAAAAACGCATCTACAACCGCGGGCCTGTTGCTCCCCAACAAGCAATAGAGTGGATGAGCCAAACCTGTGAGGTTTTGGACTACATTCACTCTCAAAAACCCCCGATCGTCCACCGGGATATTAAACCTGCTAATTTGCTGGTGCGGCATCGGGACAATCGCATTACAGTGCTGGATTTTGGAGCCGTTAAAGAAATCGGCACTCCTCCGGGCACTCGCATCGGCGTTGAAGGCTACACCGCACCAGAACAAGACCGGGGACAGCCTCTCCCTCAGTCGGATTTATATGCTATTGGGCCTACTTTAATTTTTTTGCTGACGGCCCAAAGCCCTCAAAACTTTTACGGCAAAATAGCTGGAGGTTACGGGTTTAAGCTCGAAAATATTCCGACGATCGCCCCCAAGCTGCGGGACACCATTTTGCGAACCACGGCAGCTAAGCCTGGGGATCGCTTTCAAACTGCTCAACAATTAGCTCGAGCTTTAGCAGCTTCGCTTTAACAAAAGTCAGAAGTCAAAACTCAAAAGCCAAAAGTCAGAATTTATGAGGAAGAGGGCAAAAGGAAAAGGGAAGAGGGAAGAATTTAGCAACGGAAATTTATTAAATAAAATTTAGCCGATCGCCTCGGAATTTCTCTCCGACACCCCAGTCCTCCGTCTCCTCTGTTATTCCTCGTCCCAAGCTTCTACAGCTATCAACTCGCTCACGGGGTCTTGCATAGAAAAATCAAACTCTAGCAATTGCTGTTTCCAGTACGGCCATTCGTCGCCGTAAAGCAGAGCAATTTTCCAAATACTGTCTGTCGGCTTGATAATGTCAGACGTGACGAGAGAATGCACCTGACGCTGGAACTTAACCATCGGCTGTATAACCTTCTGGCTCATAATACCTCTTGAATTGTTTAAATTTTGTGAATTACCACTTCCGATCTCACACTTTTTACCGCAGTTTCGCCAAGAACAGTCTCGCCAAGATACGTGTAGATTTTTGTCGGGAAGCTACATATTTAACTTGTATCTTAACACAGTTCGTTTTGACAAGGCCCTATAAGCAGGACTGAAGAGTCAAGACCGACTTCAAAGAATTAATCATCTTTAAAATGTCCCGCTATATGCTGTCGATCGACAGTGGGAGGTTGGCCGCCTCGATTGTTTCCACATCGTTGTTTCCACATAGTGGCAGATGCAAGGGCTGCGTTCGGCTTGTTCTTGACAAGGCTGAGTTTGCGTAGGAGGAACTGCAACTACTGCGCTTTGGCTGCTACAGCGTAATTTCCGCTTTCCTGCGGGTAAACCACACCTGTTTCACCTTCGACGCTGGGTTCGCTGTGAGAGTGGGGTCGGAGCTACATAAACTGATTATAACTCTACTCACCGCAAAAGCGATCAAAAATTGTTGGATACTGTTGATCGCCACCCCTAAATGTCGATCGAACATTCAAAGGCGACAGCAGGGCGGGCGTACAAGCAACTTCCAAACCCATCGTCCGTCCTGATTGAGTCAATCTAAAATCTCAAATCTCAAATCTAAAATTGTATGACTTGGACAAGGCGACACATTCTCACTCTGGCTGATTTTACCTCGGACGAATACGATACAGTGCTGCAAACTGCGGCCAGTTTTCGGGAGGTGCTCGGCCGCCGCACGAAGAAAGTGCCGGCCCTGCAGGGTCAAGTGGTCGCGAATTTGTTTTTTGAACCTTCTACCCGGACTCGCAATAGTTTTGAGTTGGCGGCCAAACGACTGTCAGCGGATACGCTGAATTTTACGCCGGGAAGTTCTTCTCTGACGAAGGGGGAGACTATTCTGGATACGGCTAAGACTTATTTGGCGATGGGAACGGATTTGATGGTAATCCGGCACGAACAAGCGGGAGTTCCCAGCACGATTGCTTCGGAAATGGATCGCTTGGGTTCGAGAGTCAGCGTTCTCAATGCTGGAGACGGTCAGCACGAACACCCGTCGCAAGGTTTGCTAGACTTATTTACTATTTGTGCTCTGTTAGATACCGAACGTCCGCGGCTGGAACTTTTAGCGGGCAAAAAAATTGCTGTGGTGGGGGATATTTTGCATTCGCGGGTGGCTAGGTCTAATATTTGGAGTCTAACGGCTTCTGGGGCAGAGGTTCATTTGGCCGGGCCGCCGACTTTGCTACCGCTGTTGTTTGCTGAGTGTGGCGATGGTAGGGAAGGCAAGTTATTTTTGCACTGGCATCTGGAACCTGCTTTGGCAGATGCTGATTTTGTGATGACTTTGCGGCTGCAAAAGGAACGGATGAGCGACCATTTGCTGCCGAGTTTACGAGAGTACCATTCTTTGTACGGGATTACGCGCGATCGGCTGAAACTCTGCAAGCCGGATGTGAAGGTGTTGCACCCTGGCCCGGTTAACCGTGGCGTGGAAATTAGTTCGGATTTGATGGACGATGCCCAGTTTAGCCTGATATCTCAGCAAGTTACCAGCGGCGTGGCGGTGCGGATGGCATTACTTTATCTAATCGGCGGGGGTAAAGTTTAGGCTGTTAGTTGTTAGTCATGAATTTCGGATCTTCAATGATTTTCAGGATCGATCGCATATTTAAAATAATCGTTACCCAGTAGGGCCGGGTAACGATTAAAACTCTTTCTAGAAATGTAAATTGCTCTAGTTAAGAGTTAGGAAAGCCAGGACGCAGAAACCCAGCCACCACCTTTGAGTTGGGCCCAGCCGTTTTTGTAACGACCGGTCAATTTTACGTGGTCTCCATAATATAACTTGCCGATTACACCAGAACAGCTACTGGGGCGGTGGCGGATATTCAGTCGGCCGCCATTCGTGACAACTTTGGCGTAGCTGTGATGGCTGTGATGAGCGCGATGGCCACAGTGTTTGCGGTGGCAACTTGCCGCCTGGGCTTCGCCACCGACACTCAGAACAGATAGGGCTACTGCCATACCTGCGACGCCTATCCATGCAGAATTAGGAATTTTCAAGCCGAGTTGGTCTAACGACTTGACTTGGAGTTCGGACTCTGGAGATTCATAAGCAACAAAAGAGTGGCTCAATGCTAGTGCTTCCATAGTTTCCTCGTGATTGTTGTTAACCTTTCTTGGTGCAGACTCAGGTCAAAACCTCAATTAACAGCCCAAATTATTAACTTATGTTTCATAAAAGCCACAAAAGGGCGTTAAGGTCTTGCTGTTGCCGAGTATTGGCTAATGTTCCTGAACCCTGCACAGGTATATCATGTCATTGATGTAGCTTTCCGGAACAAAAAAATAAATAAAGTTTACATCGACTGCTAAAAATTTTGCCGACGCGGATCAGAACTCCGGGCAGAATTAAACTTAACTGTGTCATTAAAAAGGGAACGAAGTTATCGATTGGGGTGGGAAATGGCTTGTACTGAGTTGCGAATGACACTACTTATTTGGGTGCTTATTTATTGAACTGCTACAGCAAGATCGGCAGTTAATTATATCGAACAAGCATCCGGCTCGTCTTCAAGCCCAATCTTAATTTGCTTGGGGTCAGTCATAGTGTAGCCGATCGCACTGGTGCAGAAGTTCGGGGCGATGGCGTCGGGCCCTCGGCCGTGCTACAAGATGGGTCTCAAGATTAGCCTCCCAGTGTCCCCGACAAGAATGCAAGACAAATCCATCGCGACTTGATTTGTGTCAAGATCGATCGAGTTCTCCAGCACCACTTCTTTCGCAATGAACTCCTTCGCTGCACTTTCTCTCGGCACAATTCCTCAACGCCATGAATCCGACAGCTTCGCCATTACCTTAGCGCCGCTGTCTGTAGAGGAAATATACGCTTTGGCAGATGACCCCGCGAACGGAGCCGTGGTAATAATGAGCGGTACAGTCCGCAACCAAACTGACGGTCAAGCTGTAGTTTCCCTAGAATATCAAGCCTACGAACCGATGGCCGTGCGAGTATTCCAGCAAATTGCTACTGAAATCCGCCGCCAGTGGGCCGATGTCAATCGGGTCGCTATTCACCACCGCGTCGGACACTTGCAGGTGGGCGAAATCAGCGTATTGGTGGCTGTTGGCTGTCCCCACCGGGGCTCAGCGTTTGCAGCTTGCCAGTACGCCATAGATACGCTCAAACACAATGTACCGATTTGGAAAAAGGAACATTGGGCTGACGGTTCTAGCAGTTGGGTTAGTATTGGAGCGTGCGAGGTTGTCGGGCATTAGTCAATCGATTTGAGATTTGAGATTGAAGAGGGGAACTTGTTACGATCTCCTAACGTCAAAAAGTGTGGAATGTTCGATGAGCCGATTCCACCGATGAGCGACTTTATTTCCGTGTCCTGGTCTGCGGTTGTGGCGACCGTTCAAAGAGTGCAATTGCCAGCCGAAAAACTCTCTAATTATGACTTGGTGTTGCGGTGTCAGGAAGGAAATCGACCTGAGACCACGGCCTTTTCAGAACTGTTGAAGCGGTATCAGTCCCACGTAGACAGGGTTCTCTATCACTTGGCCCCTGACTGGCAAGACCGAGCAGACTTGGCTCAGGAAGTGTGGATTCGGGTCTACCGCAATATTAACCGCTTGCAAGAGCCTGTTAAATTTCGGGGCTGGCTGAGCCGCATCGCCACTAATTTGTTTTACGATGAGTTGCGGAAGCGCAAACGGGTGCGAACTCCTCTGTCGCTGGACGTACCCCGTACTCTGGAAGATGGCGAGGTTGATTGGGAAATTCCGGCCGACAGTCCGGGGCCTGATGAAGATTTGACGACGAGAGAATTTTACGACCAGTTGCGGGTGGCGATCGCAGATTTGCCGGAAGTATTCCGCACGACGATTGTTTTGAGAGAAATAGAAGGTTTAGCCTATGAGGAAATAGCCGAAATGACCGGAGTTTCTCTGGGAACTGTCAAGTCGAGAATTGCTAGAGCTCGCCAAAGATTGCAGTTGGAATTGCAAAAATATCTCGATGGTAATTAGCAAGAGTAATTTCAGAGGCGAGTTAAGAAGATTTGGTGAAGTTTGCTGTGACATCAAAACTTCTCTTTTAAAATATAGATAAGCAGTAAATCATTCTAATACCGAGTGCGTGATTCCCCAATTAGAGCAAGTCTGAAATTATGAGTGGTAACTTTGAATCGATAAAAATCAGAATCAGCAAGGCGTCGGGGATTCACTCGCTGAAACTGAAGTTAACAACAATTATGCCCAGGGCAATGTAACTACTATGATGCGCGATCGCTTTGAATTGCTAAGTGCCTACCTCGACGGTGAAGTGACGGCGACAGAACGCCGGCAAGTTGAGGAGTGGCTGACAAATGACCCCACTACGAAACGTTTGTACTCGCGACTGCTGATGATGCAGCAGAGTTTTCAGGCAATGCCGGTGCCTGCTGCGGAACAATCTGCCGAGGAGTTGGCGACGAAGGTTTTGCAGCGCGTGGAACGCAAGCCGAAACGAACTTGGATTGTGGGTGGAGGTGCGATCGCAGCTTTGTTGATTGCGGTGGTGTCTGGTGTCGGTGGCGGCCGCCAATTGTTTGCTCCTCAGTTTGCTCGATCGCCCGTTCCTGCTGAATCTGACGGTTTGATGGTGGCTTTGAACGAGCCTCTGGTGGAGATTGTTAATCCCAACGATTTGATGCTTGGGGTGAATGCACCGATCATGGATATACCCAAAGTTGGTGTAGCAACCCCTCAAAAGTCATTGCCAAAGGCGCAGTAGGATTTCTTTTTTGAGCAATAACGGAAGTTGCTAAGCTCCCTAAAAAAGGGGGCTTTTTGCCGTTTTTCCCAGTTTTTAAAGGTGGATATATGCTTTGACGCTTTCCTGGCTTTGAATGACAAATTGTGGGGCGATCGCATCTTAATATCCTAGTAGGTAGCGAGTGGAATTAGACGGGGCGATCGCACTTGTCACCGATTTTTTGGATATGTGAGATCGGTAATAGCAATGTCTCCTCAATTTCCTGCCGCACAGCAGGAGATACATTACAACCGCTATTGAGGCAATCTACCAGCAATTTCACTCGTCCTCATCAGAAAATAGAGAAGTTGACATCCGCCCCGGCGTGAACGCACGGGGATTCCATCTATTCAAGCCAATCAAAAATTGACAATTGCTTAAATTCTGGTGGGTTGACGCTTCTTTGGGTGCTGCTATCCTGGGATAGTCTTATGCT
>NZ_JAUBOZ010000102.1:0-3666 GCF_036700475.1 Microcoleus sp. T2B6
TAACACGATCGGGAAAATTCAGAAGGAATTAAAGCCGTCCTAGAACGACGGGGTTTTAAACCCATTTCTTTGATAAAGCCTCCTCATCGACGAGAACAGGCAACAAAACACAGCAAATTCGGTTAAATGGCCGAAAAGACAGACGACTGTCGTTGGCGTATTGGCAGATTTTAAGGTAGGCTGCTTAAGAGTCGCAACTATTTAGCGAGTCGAGCCGTGGCAGTAAAAGTCGAAGAATTACTTACAGCAGAGATTAATCAGCCTGCTCGTTATCTGGGAAACGAATTGGGTGCTACGCACAAGCCTTGGGACGCGGCGTCTGTGCGCTGGGTTCTCACTTACCCAGAAGTGTATGAAGTTGGTGCTTCCAATCTGGGGCACATCATCCTTTACAACATTTTGAACGCTGTGCCGAGGCAGTTGTGCGATCGGGCTTATTTGCCCGCCGCCGACTTGGCAGCAAAACTACGATCGACCAAAACTCCCCTGTTTGCCGTAGAATCAAGGCGATCGCTCACAGAATTTGATATTCTGGGCTTCAGCCTCAGCTACGAACTCGGAGCAACAAACATTCTGGAAATGCTGGATTTAGCCGGCATTCCCCTAACTTGGCAAGAAAGAGCGACCAATCCCCAAAACGGTCAAATGCCGCTGATTTTTGCTGGCGGGCAAACGGCAACTTCCAACCCCGAACCCTACGCGGACTTTTTTGACTTCATCGCTTTGGGAGATGGAGAAGAATTGCTGCCCGAAATTGGCTTGATTTTGGCAGAAGGCAAAACAAATAATTTGAGCCGAGAAGCATTGCTGCTGGATTTAGCGCAAATTCCAGGCGTCTACGTCCCGCAATTCTACGATATGGCGGCCGACGGTTCTGTTCATCCCAACCGCCCGCAAGTTCCAGAACGAATTCTGCGCCGCGTGGCGACTCCGATACCAGCTTATTCGATCGGCCTGGTTCCCTACGTCCAGACAGTACACGACAGACTGACAGTAGAAATCCGCCGGGGATGCACCCGTGGCTGTCGATTCTGTCAGCCGGGAATGCTGACTCGCCCCGCGCGCGATGTCGAACCTCAGCAAGTCGTAGAGGCGATCGAACAGGGGATGCAAGCCACCGGGCACAGCGAGTTTTCCCTGCTTTCCCTGAGTTGTTCCGACTATCTGGCACTCCCAGCAGTCGGGATGGAAATCAAAAATCGCCTGAAAGATAAAAATATTTCTCTGTCTCTACCCAGCCAGCGGGTTGACCGATTTGACGATAATATTGCCGACATTCTCGGCGGGACGCGACAAGGCGGTTTGACTTTTGCGCCGGAAGCTGGTACTCAGCGGATGCGCGACATTGTTAACAAAGGTTTGACAAACGAAGAATTGCTTCGGGGTGTCAAAACTGCGGTCGATCGCGGCTGGGATAAAATCAAGCTGTATTTTATGATCGGTTTGCCGGGAGAAACAGATTTTGATGTTCTCGGCATCGCCGAAACAGTCCGCTGGCTGCACAGGGAATGCAGGATCAATGGCAGGCGGGGACTGACTTTTAACTTGACAATTTCTAATTTTACGCCTAAGCCTCACACTCCTTTTCAGTGGCACTCGGTTTCTACTGCTGAGTTTTCCCGCAAGCAAAAACTCCTGAAGGAAGAGTTTCGGGGGATGCGGGGCGTCAAGGTGAATTACACTGATGTGCGGATTTCGGCAATGGAGGATTTTGTCGGACGGGGCGATCGACGTTTGGGCGCTGTAGTCCGCCGCGCTTGGGAACTTGGCGCGGGTATGGATGCGTGGTGGGAAAGTTTGGATCAGGCTTACAAAGCTTGGACTCAGGCGATCGATGAATCGGGCCTTACCTGGAAATACCGCCAAGTCGAAAGCGGTGAGTGGAATCTTTTTGAGAAGGAAGAAGGAAGTTCGGCAACGGATTCTGTAACGGATGTAACGGATGTCAGTCCGATGTCCGTCGGAAGTTCGGCAACGGATTCTGTAACGGATGTAACGGATGTAACGGATGTCAGTCCGATGTCGGTCGGAAGAGAAATCAACGAAGATTTTCCCAATTCTCCGGATCTCCCCCTCTCCCCCTCCCCCTCTCTCCCCCTCTCCCCCTCCCCCTCTCTCCCCCTCTCTCTCGATCAGGCCCTGCCTTGGGATCATTTAGATACGGGAATCGACAAAAACTGGCTGAAAATAGACTTGCAAAAGGCTTTGGAAGCAGCGACGGTTCCCGACTGTTCCTTTGAAGGGTGTTCGCGCTGCGGGGTTTGTGGCACTGATTTCGGACACAATGTGGTTGTGGATGCGCTGCCAATTCCTGAGTTTGCTGGGGAGTTTGTCCCGAATACGGAGCGGAAACAGCGTTTTCGGGTTTGGTTCGGGAAGGTGGGCGATATGGCTTTGGTTGGTCATTTGGATTTGATCCGATTGTTCGATCGAGTAGTCCGCAGAGCCGATTTGCCGATTTCGTTTACCGGCGGGTTTCACCCGAACCCTCGCATTTCTCTGGCAAATGCTCTGCCTCTGGGCGTTACCAGCACTGGGGAAATTGCCGATTTTGAGCTCACTGAGTCGATCGATATTGAGAGTTTTCGGGAAAAGTTGGCCGCTAAGCTGCCGGAAAATATTCCGATTTACAAGGTTGAGTCGATCGATCTCAAGGCTCCTTCTGCTAACCAGTTGTTAGAAGCAGCGGAGTACGTAATTACTGTGACCTCGGCAGGCTCCTTGACAGAAAATGACCAATTAGACCGGGAAAATACTGCTCCTGTCTCCGTGGCTCCTGATGCCAATTGGGATGCTTGGGTCAAGACGATCGCCGAAACCGAGGCTTTTTGGCGGGTGCATACTACTAAGTCGGGAAAGACGCAGGATGTCAATTTGCGCGATCGACTGCACAAACTAGAACTTGTAGATCAGAAACCCGACCGCAGCACCTCTGCCTCTGGTACTACATCCGAAGGTAGAGCCGTCTTGCGCTTTATCGGCAGTTGTCGCAGCGATGGCAACTTGCTAAAGCCAGAACATATTGTTTTCATGCTCGAACAAGTCAGCCAGCAGGAAATTCAGCTTCTGCAGGTTGAGCGTAGTCAGCTAATCCTAGGTTATGGTTAAGATAGGGAAGCCGTGGTGGAATTTTTTACCTTCGGCTCTCGATCGGGATGTGTCCTTTCACGCTATAATCGCTTGTTATGGAAGCCGCGGCGGCTCGAGCGCTTTAGTCGCTCGCCGCCCTCGTCAACCAGCAACGCGGGCTGGGTGCAATTTGCTTCTGTTCAAGACTTCAAGCCTTTTTGTTGTACATTCACGGGCTAAATCTAGCGCCAAACCCGCCGGAGGGTCTGAACCAAATTTAGCGATTAATTTCGATCGATCGACTGGTTGTCGGTGGTCGGCTTATTCAAAAATCTCACGGTTCAAACCGCAGAGCGGGTATTCAACAATAGATGTTTTTGACGGGTCAAAAAACGGAGAGAAGCCCCGACTTAAGTCGTGGAGAACCAAAAATTTTAGATTTTAGATTAAAGTTCCAGCTCCCAGATTCATCTGTGGAGTCAATCTAAAATCTCAAACCTAAAATCTAAAATCGATTGACCCGTCAAAAAACGGAGAGAAGCCCCCGACTTAAGTCGTGAAGAACCAAAAATTTTAGATTTTAGATTAAAGTTCAAT
>NZ_JAUBOZ010000102.1:3766-27378 GCF_036700475.1 Microcoleus sp. T2B6
CTCCCAGATTCATCTGTGGAGTAAATCTAAAATCTAAAATCTAAAATCTAAAATCGACTGACCCGTCAAAAAACGGAGATAAGCCCCCGACTTAATTCGTGGAGAACCAAAATTTTAGATTTTAGACTAAATTTCAATCTCCCAGATTCATCTGTGGAGTAAATCTAAAATCTAAAATCTAAAATCTAAAATCGACTGACCCGTCAAAAAACGGAAATAAGCCCCCGACTTAATTCGTGGAAAATCCAAATTTTAGATTTTAGACTAAAGTTCAATCTCCCAGATTCATCTGTGGAGTAAATCTAAAATCTAAAATCTAAAATCTAAAATCGACTGACGAGGTTTTAGGGTTGGCAGGGGCGGAGGTTGCAGTCGAATGCCAAGCTGGGGTATGTTGAGTGCGATCGCACAAGAATTCAACAAAAGTCTAGGCGCTTTCACTCCTACCTACTTTCGCTCAAAACCAGCCCTCTACCACCACGCAAGCGGAGTTATCAGTTCGTAGTGTTAAGTTGTGTGTTAAGAAATTGGTACGGTGTCAATGAATTTATTCGCGCTCGTTCAAAGGAAGAGTTGTAAGTGTTGAATTTTGAGTATTGATTTCGCAATTGTCAACTCAAATCTCAATATTGCTAACTCGATAAAAGCCTCCTTATTTCTATCTCTCAGATTTATCTGCTGAGCATAACTCATAACTCTGTACGGGCGGGTTTAACTACTTTATCTGTAACAGTTAACAGTGAACAGTCAACAGTTAACAGTGAACGGTCAACAGTTAACAGTTAACTTTCCTTCCACCCTGCACCAACTCACAGCTAATAACTCTTCAAGCTACTACTAATTACAGTCTAAGTCAGAGGCACTATGAGTGCGTAAGTGTCTCTAACTTGCTGCCAGTTTTTTGAGGAAATTGAATGACAAAGCAGATAGTTATAGCAGAGCAGCATCGCATTGCTGCCGTCTTTTCAGAAGATCAAATCCAAGAACTTGTGGTAGCCACAGGCAGCCACCAAGTCAGTGACATTTACTTGGGAATTGTCGAAAATGTACTCCCTGGGATAGATGCGGCATTCGTCAATATTGGCGATCCAGAACGTAACGGGTTTATGCACGTCACAGACCTCGGCCCGCTGCGCCTTAAACGCTCGGCAGGAGCAATTACAGAACTCCTGACCCCCCAGCAGAAAGTGGTGGTACAGGTAATGAAAGAACCGACGGGCAGCAAAGGCCCCCGGCTGACAGGCAACATTACCCTGCCGGGCCGCTATTTGGTACTGATGCCTTACGGCAGGGGAGTCAATCTCTCGCGGCGGATCAAGTCGGAAGCCGAGCGCAACCGCCTCAGAGCCCTGGCTATTTTGGTGAAACCGGCCGGGATGGGGCTGCTGGTACGCACTGAAGCTGAAGGGATGACTGAAGAAGCCATCATGGAAGATTTGGAAGTCCTCCAAAAACAGTGGGAAGCTGTTCAACTCGAAGGCGGTACTTCGCGGGCGCCGGCACTGCTCAACCGGGATGACGATTTTATCCAGCGGGTGCTGCGAGATATGTTCAGCGGTGACGTGAATCGGATTGTGGTGGACTCGCAAAATGGAATTAAGCGGGTGAAGCAGCAGTTGATGAGCTGGAACGGTGGTAAACTTCCTGCGGGAGTTTTGATCGACCACCACCGAGAGCGCGCCTCGATTTTAGAATTTTTCCGGGTTAATGCTGCGATTCGAGAAGCCCTCAGACCAAGGGTTGATTTGCCTTCGGGTGGTTATGTGATTATCGAGCCGACTGAGGCGCTGACGGTGATTGATGTCAACTCTGGCTCGTTTACTCGATCGGCGACGGCTCGGGAAACGGTACTCTGGACAAATTGCGAAGCAGCCACGGAAATTGCTAGACAACTGCGGTTACGCAATATTGCCGGGGTGATTATTGTTGACTTTATTGACATGGAATCCCGCCGCGATCAGTTGCAGGTGCTGGAACATTTCAATAAAGCTCTCAAAGCTGACAAAGCTCGACCACAAATCGCTCAACTGTCGGAATTGGGGCTGGTAGAACTGACTCGCAAGCGCCAAGGTCAAAATATTTACGAGTTGTTCGGCCACAGTTGCCCTACTTGCAGCGGGTTGGGTCATCTGGTGCGCTTGCCAGGGGAAGAAGACTTCGCCGCAGCGGTGCGGGAATCGGCCGATCGCACCGTTGCTACGTCGAACCGCGTTTTGTTGAATTTGCCAGAAGGATTGGAACGTCGCAGCTTGACGCCTGTGGCGGCTGCAACTCCTGCCCCAGTGCGGGAAGAACGCTCCCCCGAACCTGCTCGGGCTGCTTGGGAACCTCAAAGCGAAAGTTTGGATTTTGAGACCGGCAGCAACGCATCGCCTTTGGACTTGCTCAACCATCCCAGCTATCAGGATTTGGGGAACGGAACTAGACGGCGCCGCCGCCGCCGGATTGGCGAAGAGCCTTTTGCTCTCCCGGCGGAGGAGGAACCGGTACGCAGCAAGTTGCGGCTGCCGAATACTTCGAGCGCGCCCGTCGCGGATACGCGCTCTGAGTATCTAGCACCCCCCGGCATCCGGGCGGCTTCGGAGGGCTTCGGGCTGGTGAATATGGCGACTGTTGGCAGGCGCGAGGATTTCGATCGCGTGCGTCCCGCTAAGTCTGAGTTGATGAAGCCGATGGTGGAGCCTCCAGAGGTGATTTCGGTGGAAATGACGGCGGAGGAGCAGGATGTTTATGCTCTGATGGGGGTCTCTCCTTTGGTGCTTACGGATCGCAGTGTGAAAAATCCTAAGAATGCGATCGTTTCGGTGACTCTCCCCGGAGCGGCCCCGAACAAGCCGCCTTTTGAGCAGCTCGAATTTGAATTTGAACCGACGGCGCCTGCACAGAATGCACAGGAACGGGATTATTATCCAGAAAGGTCGGTAGTTGAGCCTGTTTTTTCTGAGGATGATGAGGCCCAAATTTACGGCGAGAGTTCGATCGACCAAACTGATGGTTTTGATCGAATGGAGGAACCCAGCGATGTGATGGGGGAATCCTATGAGCCGATCGAATCCTATGAGCCGATCGAATCCTATGAGCCGATCGAATCCTATGAGCCGATCGAATCCTATGACCCGATCGAATCCTATGACCCGATCGAACTCAATGAGCCGATCGAATCCTATGAGCCGATCGAATCTAATGAGCCGATTGAAGCCAGTCAACCCAGCGAACCCAGCGAACCCGAGGAGCCTGCTATCAACCGTCGCCGCCGCCGCCGCTCGTCAGCCGTTGTGGATGAGTGATATGAAGTCAGAGGGAAGAAGGAAGAAGTCAGAGGGAAGAGGGAAGAAGGAAGAAGTAGAAATTTTTACTCTCTTCCCATCTTTCCATCTTCCCCTTTCCCCCTCTCCCTCGAACACTTTAGTAATTGCGGGTGTGGATGAAGTCGGACGAGGCGCTTTGTTCGGGCCGGTGGTGGCCGCAGCCTGCATTTTGCCCGACGAAGTTCTCGATGAATTAGCAAGTTGCGGGGTGCGAGATAGCAAGCAGTTGAGTGCCGCAGCTCGGAGTCGCTTAGCTGTGAAAATCCGGGCTGTGGCTGTTGACTGTCAAATTGGTGCGGCTTCGGTGCGGGAGATCGATCGCCTCAATATTTTGCAGGCTTCTTTGTTGGCGATGAAACGGGCGATTTTGAAGTTGAATGTGACGCCGGATTTGTGTTTGGTTGATGGGAATCAAAGGATTCCCAATTTGGCGATCGAGCAAGAGACGATGATTAAGGGTGATGCGCGATCGATTCAGATTGCTGCTGCTAGTATTGTGGCGAAAGTTTGGCGCGATGAATTAATAGTACGTTTGGCTGTTAAGTATCCTGAATATGACTTGACAAATAACAAAGGATATGGTACTGCTAAACATAAGTTAGCTTTGGAACGTTGCGGGCGATCGGCTTTTCACCGATTATCATTTAGCCCTTGTCGAAAATCTTAAAATAGCGGTGAAAAACTTAGCTAATTCCAGCGCAATTATTTGACACTCCCCAGCCTGAAGGCGTGGGGATTCTTTGATCTACGAGCCAGTTTGCTGAGGCAGGATTTCTCCAACAACAGTAGAGACTAATTCTCCCAAAGAGTTGCTTGGTTCAAGACCAAAGGTTCCGGTATGCCCTACCGTACCCAATCCTCGACTAAGGATATTTTTAGCTGCGTTTTCGTCACGATCCAAGACACAACCACATTGACAAGCATGAGTTCTTGTAGATAGCGTTTTTTTCACGATTTGACCGCAGCTAGAGCATTCTTGACTGGTGTATTGGGGATTCACCGCAACCGTGATTTTCTCAAACACTTTCCCAAAGTATTCAAGCCAAACACGAAATTGATACCAAGATGCGTCATTAATGGACTTAGCCAGACAATGATTCTTCACCATGTTTTTGATTCTCAAATCTTCGTAGACGACTACATCGTTTGATGAGATTACGCACCTTGCTAATTTCACAGCATGGTCTTTACGTTGTCTACTTATTTTGAGATGGCGTTTACCTAGAATCTGCCGAGCTTTGCCCCTGTTTATTGAACATTTAACTTTCCTGGATACGCGACGCCCATAGCGTTTGAGGACTTTCTCACCTTTTCTTAAAAACCTCGGGTTTTCAACCGTAGTTCCGTTTGAATCGGTGTAATATTCCTTCAATCCCACGTCTAATCCGATCGTAGTACCAGAGGGTTCTGTGTTTTCTTTTCTATCGACATCCACACAGAATTGGACGTACACGCCATCAGCACGTTTGAGCAATCTCACCCTTTTTATTTGGCTAATTTGGTAAAAATGTAGATCGCGTGTGCCTTTTAGTTTTAATCGTCCAATTCCTTTTTTGTCGGTAAAGTTGATTGATTTGAGATCGTCAGCAAGTTTCCATCCAGTGGTTTTGTATTCCACCGAACGGCCATCTCTTTGAAATTGTGGATACCCTTTTTTACCAGGAATATTTTTCTTGCAGTTATCGTAAAATCGGGAAATAGAAGACCATGCCCGTTCTGCGCTAGCTTGTCTTGCCATTGAGTTGAGTTCGTCGGCAAAAGGAAAATCGCGAGCTAGTACGGCGCAGTATTTATTTAAGTCGTTTTTACCCACTTTCTTGTTGTCCATCCAATAACGCAAACAGCTATTGCGGACAAACTTAGCGGTACGAATTGCTTCGCCTACTGCTTTGAACTGATTCGATTTTCCGTATGCCTTGAACTCAAAAACTAACATGACTTCACCTCCCATCTTATACTACACGCTCCAGCATAAAACTTTAGGCTAGTTATTAAAATTTTACAATTAAAGCCGGCCACTGAAGAAGGGGTTTTAAACCCAAATCTTTGATAAAATTTGAAAAACCAAGAATTTCCGCTTAAAAAATTCAGCTAGTACAGGCTGAACAATGTCTATCACCTGTTATATCATTTCCGGTTACACTCATACATGATGTTGACGGTTGACGGTTGACGGTTGACTGTTGACGCCGTGAACAGTGAACAGTGAACAGTGAACAGTGAACAGTGAACTCGGATTTACTATTCCGATGCTAACGGATTTGATATTAGAGAAACGAGCTAAGCAATAGAGCTGTCTTAGTCTATTCCCAAATTTATCATTTTCAGGCTCCGGTAGCATCTATAGAATCTTTATTTAATCTCTTCACCATGACCAAGAATTTCTTGATGGTACTCGCCACGTGATTTATCCGTGGAATCAATCCCAAATCTAAAATCTAAAATCCTCACGCCCCCGAATTTATCCGTGGGGTCAATCCCAAATCTAAAATCTAAAATCTAAAATCGAATGACTGATAATTTGTTAACAATTCCCGGCTATCGCATCATTGAGCAAATCTACAATGGCTCTAGAACACAGGTTTATCGAGGAGTTTCTGAGTCAAACCAAAAAGTAATTATCAAACTGCTATTGAGCGAGTATCCCACTGTTAGCGAACTGGTGCAGTTGCGGAATCAGTACACCATTACCAAAAATCTTGACCTTCCGGGAATTGTCAAACCCATTGCACTCTTAAACTACCGCAATGCTTTTGCTCTGGTAATGGAGGATGTGGGCGGTGTTTCCCTTGCTGAGTATACTGCTAATGCTGAAGCGAAGGATTTGGGCGAGCGCCTATTAAGTAATTCTGAGGTTTCCTCCCCCCATACTTCGCCCCTACCGCTCGATGAATTTATGCCCATCGCGATTCAGATTGTCCAAACCATAGAAGGACTATATCACAACCGAATTATTCACAAAGATATCAAGCCCCAGAATATTATCATTCACCCTCAAACTAAAGAAGTTAAATTAATTGATTTCAGCATTTCCTCTTTTTTACCCAGAGAAAACCAACAAATCCAAAATCCAAACGTCTTAGAAGGAACACTAGCTTATATGTCCCCGGAACAAACCGGAAGGATGAATCGAGGGATTGACTATCGCACGGATTTTTACTCATTAGGAGTCACATTTTACCAACTGCTAACAGGGAAATTACCCTTTAACTCTACCGATCCGATGGAGCTAGTTCACTGCCATATTGCTAAGATGCCAATACCCCCGATCGATCTGATTCCAGCTATCCCGGCAGTGTTGAATAACATCATTATGAAAATGATGGTAAAAACTCCCGAATCGCGCTATCAAAGTGCTTTTGGACTGCGGTACGACTTAGAAAATTGCTGGCAGCAATGGCAAGAGAATGGGAAGATTAGCCAGTTTGCCTTGGCGAATAGGGATATTTGCGATCGCTTCGTCATTCCCGAAAAACTCTACGGTAGAGAAACTGAAATTAAGGCGCTACTAGAAGCATTCGATCGCGTCAGCGAAGGCACTTGTGAAATCATGCTGGTGGCGGGCTTTTCCGGCATTGGTAAAACTGCCGTCGTCAACGAAGTTCACAAACCCATTGTCCGCCAACGGGGTTACTTCATTAAAGGTAAATTCGACCAATTCAAGCGCGATATACCCTTCTGGGCATGGGTGCAAGCATTCCAGAATTTAATCCGACAATTACTTACCGAAAGTGCGGCCGAGGTGCAGAAATTGCAGGTCAAAATATTAGAGGCGTTGGGTGAGAATGCTCGAGTCATTATCGATGTCATCCCCGAATTAGAACGACTAATTGGCAAGCAGCCAGAAGTGCCAGAACTAGAGGGAACTGCCGCTCAAAATCGCTTCAATCTATTATTGCAAAATTTCATCCGAGTCTTAGCAACAAAAGAGCATCCTTTAGTAATTTTTTTGGATGATTTGCAGTGGGCAGACTCAGCTTCATTGAAGCTAATGCAATTGTTGATGAGCGAGACAAATACCCGCTATCTGTTGTTAATGGGAGCGTATCGGGATAATGAAGTTTTTCCAGCACACCCACTGGTCCTGAGCTTGGATGAGATTCGCAAAAACTCGGCAACAGTCAACCAAATTACTTTAGCACCCCTCGAAAAAACTTCCTTGAATTGCCTGATTGCCGATACTCTTTCCTGTCCACCAGAAAGGGCGATTCCTCTGACAGAACTAATTTTTACCAAAACCAAAGGGAATCCTTTTTTTGCTACTCAATTTCTCAATTTTCTTCATAAAGATGGGTTAATTAAGTTTGATTTTACCCCCCCACCCCCCCCTTGGCAAAGGGAAACAAGCGGGGGTTGGCAATGCGATATTTCCCAAGTTAGGACGCTAGCTTTTACCGATGATGTAGTCGAGTTTATGGCGATTCAGTTGCAAAAGTTGCCCAGAGATACCCAGAATGTTCTGAAACTTGCAGCTTGTATTGGCAACCAATTTGACTTAGCAACCCTGGCGATTGTTCATAAAAAATCTCAGAGTGAGACAGCGGCCCATTTGTGGAAAGCGTTGCAAGAAGGATTAGTTATTCCGATTACTGAAGTTTACAAGTTTTTTCAGGACTCGGAATCAGTTGAAGTTGCACAAGCGTCGGAGTTATCGGTTCCCTACAAGTTTTTACATGACCGAGTGCAGCAAGCAGCCTATTTTCTGATTCCCGAATCCCAGAAACAGTCAACCCATCTCGAAATTGGGCAACTGCTATTGAGGAAGGGCGGGCACGGGGGCACCGCCCCTACGGAAGCAGAAATACAAGATAAAGTTTTTGATATTGTCAACCAGTTGAATATGGGGGTGGAGTTAATTGAGTATCAGACTGAGCGAGATCGACTAGCTCAATTAAATTTAATTGCGGGACGTAAAGCTAAAGCTTCAACTGCTTATGCTGCGGCAAATATCTATCTGCAAACAGGGATTGAACTCTTGAGGGCAAACTGCTGGCTTCTTCAGTATGAATTGACCCTGAATCTCTATATTGCTGCCGCTGAAGCTGCCTATTTGAATGCTGACTTTGATGCTATGGAACAGATGGCAGGACTGGTTTTGCAAGAAGCCCAAACAATTTTAGATAGAGTTAAAATTTACGAAATTAAAATTGCCGCTCAGACAGCCCAGAGCAAGGTGTTAGAAACGATCGCCGTAGCAAGAGAGGCACTCTTACAATTGGGGATTGAACTCCCTGCCGAACCTGATGAAGCCTTGATTGGCAAAGCGCTACAAAGTCTTGCCAACCAACTAAGCGGCAGAAAGATTGAGCAACTGGTTGACCTACCTGTGATGACAAATCCACAGACTCAGGCAGCTATGCAACTGTCTGGTATGTTGTTTCCACCCATTTTCCAGGGAATGCCCGGTTTGCTGCCCCTGCTGAGCTCCACGATGGTGAGTTTATCGCTTCAATTTGGGAATGCGCCCGCATCGACGGTGGGGTATGCGATGCACGGGATGGTGTTGTGTGCCTTTTTACAAGAGGTGGAAACGGGCTATGGCTTTGGGCAATTGGCACTTTCATTGCTCGATAGGTTCAATGTACGGGAACTCAAGTCCACAGTTCTACTTTTGTTTGGTGGCTGGATTCAGCATCGCCAAGAATCTCTTTTGGCAACAATACCGACGCTGAAAGATGGCTTTACGGCTGGCATGGAAACTGGCGACTTTGTAGACGCTGGCTACAACATATATATTTATTTTTATACGCATTTATTCGCTGGGGTAGAACTAGACACTTGGGAACCAGAAATAGCAGGTTACAGGGCTGTTATGGCGCAGTTGAAACAATATTCTGCTCAGATTTATTTGGATATGGTTCAGCAGACGGTGCAAAACTTGAGGGAAACCCATATGCGGCCGGATTTGTTAATAGGCTCCGCCTACGATGAAACGGTGATGATTCCCAAGCACTATCAGGATAATGAATTCACGGCGATCGCCTGTGCTTGCATCTTCAAACTGCTGCTTGCTTACTGCTATGGCAATTACACGGCTGCCCTAGACAACATTACCCAAGTCAAACAGTATTTGATGGGAGTATCGGGATCGGTTTTTGTTCCCATTTTCCATTTTTATGCCGCCCTCACCCACCTGGCACTTTTTCCCACACAGCCAGAAACCGAGCAAGCTTCGATTCTTGCCTTAGTGGAAACCCATCAAACCACGCTGCAACAGTGGGCGCAAAATGCTCCGATGAATTATCTGCATAAATGGTATTTAGTGGAAGCAGAACGACATCGAGTTTTAGGTCAAAATATGGAGGCGATGGATTATTACGATCGCGCCATTAAACTCGCTAAAGAAAATCAGTACATTAACGAAGAAGCACTTAGCAATGAGCTGGCAGCCAAATTCTATTTAGCATGGGGAAAAGAAAAAATTGCCCAAGTCTACCTAACTGATGCTTACTACGCCTATGCACGCTGGGGCGCCCAGGCCAAACTTGAGGATTTAGAAAAGCGCTATCTCCAATTACTTGCGCCTATTTTTCACCCTAAAACGAGCTTAAAAAGAGGTCAGACACTTGCCAAAATGATGACGGAAACTGTGGCCAGTACCAGTTCAGGTGTTTCACAAGTTCTGGACTTGGCAACAGTAATCAAAGCATCTCAATCACTTTCAGGAGAAATCAACATCGATAAGTTGCTCTCCACTTTGATGCAAGTGATGATTGAGAATGCGGGAGCAGAAAAAGGAGCTATGATTTTGAGAGAAAGAGATTCTTTCTTCGTCGCGGCTCAATGTGCGATCGGTAAATCGTGCAACCTTCTCTCAACTCCCGTTGTTGACTCTAACGAAATTCCGATCGCGATTATTAACTATGTCTCGCGCACCCAAGAAACTTTGGTAATTAATGATGCGACGACTGAGGCTACCTTTGCTGCTGACTCTTATATCATCCAGCATCACCCCAAGTCGGTTTTGTGTCTGCCGATTCAACATCAAGGAAAGGTGATCGCCATTCTTTACTTAGAAAATACTCTCGTTACAAATGCCTTTACTCCCGATCGGTTGGCAGTCTTAAATATCTTAGCCTCCCAAGCGGCCATCTCCATAGAAAATGCCCAACTCTATGCCAACTTAGAAGCAAAAGTAGAAGAACGCACCCAAGAATTATCGCAAGCTTTAAGCAATCTCGAAGCTACCCAAGAAGGATTGATTCAATCAGAAAAAATGGCAGCTTTAGGACAACTTGTGGCCGGAGTTGCCCACGAAGTTAACACTCCCCTGGGTGCAATTCGCTCGTCGGCAGGAAATGTTTCTAAGTTCTTAAATCAAACTTTAGAACAGTTGCCGGCACTTTTTCAATCTCTCTCCCCAGAAGAAGCACAGAATTTCTTGAGTTTACTTCAGCGTTCCCTCCAACAAGAAGCAAGCTTATCAACCAAAGAAGAACGCAAATTGAAGAGAGCTTTGAGAAGCCAATTGGAAGAATTAGGAATTGACAGTGCCGATACCGTAGCCGATCGCCTAACGATCATGGGCGTTTATAATGAAATTGATACCTTTGTCCCTTTGTTGCAAAGATATGATAGTTTACATCTCCTAGACCTAGCATACAAAATTTCTGAATTAAAAAGAGGTATTGCTACTATCAACACAGCTACAGATAGAGCATCAAAAGTAGTTTTTGCCTTGAAAACTTATGCCCGCTACGAACAGTCTGGCGCAAAAACAGCAGCCAGTATTACAGAAGGTATTGAAACAATCTTAACCCTGTATCAAAATCTCCTCAAACAGGGAGTTGAGGTTATCAAAAACTATGCCGAAATCCCGCCGATACTGTGCTATCCAGACGAACTAAATCAAGTTTGGACGAATTTAATTCACAATGCTTTGCAAGCAATGGGTTATCGAGGCACGTTAACAATTGAGTTAACGGCTCAAGATGATCAGGCTAAGATTAGCATTAGCGACAGCGGCCAGGGGATACCAGAAGAAATAAAAGGAAAAATATTTGACCCGTTTTTTACTACTAAGCCCGCAGGAGAAGGCAGCGGATTAGGACTAGATATTGTGAAGAAGATTGTTGACAAGCATCAGGGAAAAATTGAAGTCGAATCAATTCCGGGCAAAACTACATTTAATGTTTTCCTGCCCATGATCGCTGTATAAGCAGGTCAAGGAGTTCGCAAACGATATAAGGTAGTAAGGGGAGCATCTCACCTTTGCAGCCCTCCGCTAGAAATTGGAGTTTTGAGGCAGGAGGCAGGAGGCAGGAGGCAGAAGGAAAGAGGCAGAAGGAAAGAAGAAGAAGGAAGGAGCCAGAAGAAGGAAGGAGCCAGAAGAAGTATTTTTACAAATATGAGATGCTCCCGTAGTAAGTCGGTCGGATTTTGCTTGGTTCCGCGTAAGCTGCCATCTACCCCATAGAGAGGATTGATTTCAAAAGATAAAACGTTTTGAGGCCCCTAACTCCGATTCAACTGACATCTTGCAGCAATATCAATAAGAGGATTTTTCGTGGGGTCGGGCGGGTTTATAGAACCTATTTGCAAGCTTTAAGGCTGTTGGCGAACCCGCCCCTACGGCTAATTGAGAATGGTGCAATATCTCAGATTCAACAGGAAACAGATGTAAAACAGCAGTACGATGCGTTATGCTCAGCTAAGGTGCTACGCAGATAAGTTGGTTGGTTTCGGCGACTGGGGAGGGGGAGAGGATTTGGCGAGCCGTTGACTTGTGACATCTTAAGATAAGATGGGGCCTACTAATACACTTTACTACTTTGGCTACCTTTGCTACTAATAACAATTAAAAAGGATAAAAAATAGATGTCTAAACCAGTTATTTTGTGCGTTGACGATGAGAGAATGGTATTAGACAGTCTCAGGACGCAGCTAGCAGCAGAATTTGGCAATGCCTACATTTACGAAGCAGCCGAAGATGCTGAGGAGGCTTTAGATGTAATCAGCGAACTTTCTGACGAACACACCCACGTGATTCTGATTATTTCGGATTGGTTAATGCCCGGTATTAAGGGAGATGAGCTACTAATCCGCATTCACAAGGAATACCCGCATGTTATTAAAATTCTGCTGACGGGTCAAGCGGATGAAGTAGCCATTGAAAGAGCAAAAAAACTAGCCAACCTTCATTGTTGCTTATCTAAACCTTGGCTGGAATCCGATTTGCTAGAAACTATTAAATCTGGTTTATCTAAACTATGAGCCAACAGGTAATTATCTGTATTGATGATGAGAAAACTGTACTCAGGAGCCTCAAAGCAGAACTGCAAGAGGCTGTTGGCAATGATTATATAATCGAAATTGCTGAAGGTGGGCAAGAGGCATTAGAGTTAATTGAAGAATTGCTAGAGGAGGGGGATGAAATTCCTTTAATTATTTCCGACCACATTATGCCTGATATGAAGGGAGATGAGCTGTTGAAACAGGCTCATATAATTTCGCCTAAAACTATAAAAATTATGCTGACAGGACAAGCAGATATTGGGGCGATCGCCAATGCTATCAACTCTGCAAACTTATATCGTTATATTACCAAACCTTGGCAATCTGAAGACTTGAAATTGACAATTAGAGAAGCGCTAAATAGTTATCTTCAAGATAAACAACTGACAGAACAAAATGCCCAACTCCAGCAAATAAATCAGGAGTTTGCCGAGTTAAACAGCCAGCAAACCGTACTCATTGCTAAACTACACGAAAATGAAAATCGGTTGACACAGTTTTTGGAAGCAATGCCGATTGGTGTGGGTGTCCTGGATGCGGCCGGAGAACCTTACTACATCAATCGGAAAGCAAAAGAGATATTGGGTAAAGGAGTTGTACCGGATAGCAGTTCCAAGCAATTGTCCGAGGTTTATCAACTCTATCAAGCAGGCACCAATCAAAAGTATCCTACGGAGAATTTGCCCATCGTGCGCGCCTTGAAGGGGGAAAGTGCTAGGGCTGACGATGCAGAAGTTCATCAAGGCGACAAGATTATTCCCCTAGAAATCTTCGCTACTCCCATCTACGATCAACAAGGAAATATTGTTTATGCTATCAACACTTTTCAAGATATCACGGAACGCCAAGAAGCTGAGGCCGAACGCAAAAAGTTCATTGAGGATCTCTTTGAGGTCAATTGCAATTTGGAACTTTCACTGGATGCAGAATTAGAAATTGCGGAGGCGACAAGTCGCTTTGTACCCAATGAGTTTTTAGCTTTTTTGGGATGTGATAGTATTGTTGATATTAAATTGGGAGAAGCGGTGGAGTTGGAAATGTCAGTTTTGTTTTCTGACATCCGCGATTTCACTACTCTCTCGGAAAAGATGACACCGGAAGAGAATTTCAAATTTATCAATTCTTATCTGAGTCGAATGGAACCGCTGATTGTGGAAAATCAGGGGTTTATTGATAAGTATATTGGCGATGCAATTATGGCTTTGTTTAGTGAGGGGGCGGATGATGCTGTGAAAGCCGGAATTGCCATGCTGCATACTCTTGCTGAATACAATCGAGAGCGCGCTTCTTTGGGTTATGTGCCGGTTCAGATTGGGGTGGGAATCAATACTGGTTCTTTGATTTTGGGTATAGTGGGCGGGAAAAGCCGCATGGACGGTACTGTGATTAGCGATGCTGTTAATTTGGCTTCTCGGATTGAAAGTTTGACGAAGAATTACGGGGTGTCGCTGTTAATTACTCAGCAGACTTTCGCTCGCTTGACAAATCCTGCTGATTATGCAATTCGGGTAATTGATAAAGTTCAGGTTAAGGGTAAGTCTGAATGGGTGACTGTTTATGAAGTTTTTGATGCGGATTTGCCGGAAGTTAAAGCGGGGAAGTTAGCGACTCTGCAACTATTTACTGAGGCTTTGTCTTTGTACAATATGAATAATTTTAGGGAAGCTGCGGGACTTTTTGCGGCTTGTTTGGGGCAAAATCCGGGGGATAAGGTGGCTCGAATTTATTGGGAAAGGTGTCAGTAGTTAGTTGACAGTTGACAGTTGACAGTTGACAGTTGACAGTTGACAGTTGACAGTTGACAGTTGTCAGTTGTCAGTTGGTAGTTGTTAGTTGGTGATTTTTAGTAATAACCAAGGACTACTGACTGCTGACTAATGACTAATGACTAATGACTACTGACTGCTGACTAATGATTAATGATTAATGACTACTGACTACTGACTACTGACTACTGACTACTGACTATTGATTAATGACTAATGACTAATAACTGCTGACTACGGTTGTTCGATCGGCAATTCTATGATAAACTCGGCTCCGTGGCCGAGTGCAGAAACGCAAGTCAGTTTGCCACCGTGTTCTTGGACAACTTTGTAGGAAATAGACAAGCCTAAACCGGTGCCTTTGTCGGCGGGTTTGGTGGTAAAAAAAGCCTCGAATAACTGCTGGGAAACTTCTTCTGGCATACCGGGGCCGTTGTCAGAAATCCTAATTACAGCATTGGAGTTTTGGACTTCAGTCCTAATTTTAATCTTGCTGCGGTTAGCTTTGACTTCGGCAACTGAACGCCCTTCGTTGTATTCCTCGATCGCGTCGATCGCATTTCCGATCAAATTCATAAATACCTGATTGACTTTCCCGGCATAACACTCAACCAAAGGCAAATTTCCATAGTCCTTAATTACCGCAATTTCGGGATAGTTGCCTCTGGCTTTCAGGCGACTTTGCAGAATCAGCAACGTTCCTTCAATCCCTTCGTGCAGGTTAACTTTGCTCATTTGAGAATCGTCTTTGCGAGAGAAATTTCTGAGCGATCGCACGATTTCCCGAATGCGATCGGCCCCAACCTGCATCGAAGACATCGCTTTGGGCAAATCTTCTAGCAGAAACTCTAATTCGATATCCTTAATTTTATCTTGAATTGCTGCCGGCGGCTGTGGGCAGTGCTGCTGGTACATATCGATCAAATTCAGCAAATCTTCCGTGTAGTGGCCGACGTGGACGAGATTGCCGCACACGCTGCTAACAGGATTGTTAATTTCGTGAGCAACACCAGCTACCATTTGACCGAGAGTAGACATTTTCTCAGTGTGAATCAATACCGCTTGAGTTTGCTGCAATTCGTGCAAAGTATTTTCGAGTTGAAGTTTTTGTTGGGTTAACTCTGTTTGCGATCGCCGCAAAGCTTCTTCACTGCGTTTCTGCTCGGAAATATCAGTAATTAACCCTTCCAAAGCTATCAATTCTCCAGAGTCGGAAAACACTCCCAAACCTTGCTCCCAAACCCATTTTAATTCGCCATTTTTAGAAGTAATTCGGTAATTTAGCTGATAGGGTCGATTTTCTTGTAAGGCAACTTGCACGGCATTCCACAAATTCTCGCGATCGTCCGGGTGAGTCAAATCCGATATAGAAACTTCCCTAGTGCCGATAAATTCTTCAGGAGAATAGCCGGCTAACTGATAGCAACCTTCGCTGACAAACTCCATACTGCGATCGGCATCGTTGCGAAAACGGTAGGCCATTCCCGGCAAATTGCTCATCAGCGTCGCCAAAGCCCGCTGGCTTTCCCGTAGGGCTTCTTCGGCGTGTTTGCGATCGGTAATATCCGTCATCACCGCCAGCATACAGAGTTCGCCGTCCAAATTAATCAATTCCGCTGACAGCAAACACACCACCAGCGATCCCGACTTCATGCGAAACTCGCACTCCTGATTGCGAACAACACCTTGTTCGTGCAAACTTCGCCTAAAATTAAGTCTGTCTTCAGGCCTTACCCAAATATTTAACCCCGGTACTGTATTCCAGGTCGTTTCTTCTAAACTGTAACCAGTCATCGACAGAAAACTATCATTAACTTCTATAAAACGACCCTCAGCAAAAGTAGTAATAATCATCGGATCTGGACTCGACCGAAAAGCCTTAGAAAACTTTTCTTCCGATAATCTCAACTTTTTAATAGCCTCTTCCAACTGACTTGTCCGCTCTTTAACCCGGCATTCCAATACCTCATTAGCCTGCTTCAGCGCTTCCTCAGCCTGCACCCGATAAGTGATATCGCGCACCACGCCTTGCAGCCCTATTTTGCCGCCGATATCCATAGAAGTTAGCAGCACTTCCGCCGGAAACTCAGAACCATCCAAACGGCAGTGCCGCCAGTCAAAACGGCAATTTCCCGATCGCATAGCCGTATTAATGCGCTGTTGATAAAGACTCATAGAATCTTGTCCGTCCGGTTGCAACGGCGGGCTAAATTCGGCAGGATGCTTGCCGCAAAACTCCGACTCAGCGCTGCATCCAAATAACTTTAAAGTAGCCGGATTGCAATCCAAAAAACCCTCTTCGTCTAGCAGCATTACCGCATCAGTCGTCGATTCGTACAAAGTGCGAAACTTTTTTTCGGACGCCTGCAAAGAAGCAATCAACTGCATTTTTTCCTCAGCCGCCCGCTTTTGCTCAGTAATATCCTGCATTACTTGAGAAAAGCCCTTCAACTTTCCCCTTTCATCGCGCAAAGGAGTAACAATAATATTCGCCCAAAATCGCGATCCGTCTTTGCGAAGCCGCCAGCCTTCATTTTCGTATCTACCTTCGGCCACCGCCCTGATTAATTTTTCTTGGGGCTTGCCGATTTCAATATCTTCTTTCGTGAAAAAACACTCCGCATTATTGCCGACTATTTCATGAGCTCTGTATCCCAAAATGCGTTCTGCACCTGAATTCCAGCTAGCTACATACCCATCAGGATCTAACATGAATATAGCGTAATCCTTAACGCCTTCAATTATTAAGCGCAGGCGTTCTTCGCTTTCTCGAAGTCCCGATTCTGCTTGCTTGCGCTGGGTGATATCTTCTACAAAACCTTCGTAGTAGAGCAATTTACCTGCTTCATCGCAGACAGCCCGCGCATTCTCAGCGATCCAAATTATTGTTCCGTCTCGGCGATAAATCTGCGACTCAAAATCCGATACGATGCCCTGTTCTTGCAAAGCATAAACAAACTGATCGCGGCGATCGGGATTGACGTAAAGCTGATGGCTGATATCAGTCAGACAGCCCATTAATTCCTCGGCGGAATTATATCCGTAGATTCGAGCCAAAGCTGGGTTAGCGCTGATGTAGCGACCGGATTGGGTTGTTTGAAAAATACCAGACACAGCATTTTCAAACATACTATAATATTTTGCTTCCATTTGGTGCAGTGCCTCCGCGACATTCAGGCATTCTATCGCTTTATTTCCTAATTTTTGATTTCCCACTTGTGAATACCCTGCTCTTGTGTGTGAGTTGAATATTTTTGGTTTACAGCCTGTTAATTTTGAGCCGTTATTTAGGCTAAAGATGGTGTTTCGCAGCCGGAGACGAGTGTGTTTATTCATCTGTCCTACGGGGCTGGTAGTTGTTAGTCGTTGCTGCGGAAAGTTTACTTGCTCCGCTATTTAGTTGAGGCATGGCTGGCTGTCACAATCGCCTTGGCAAATAGCTCGGCCTGCGGTGCAGGTGTTCGCTCAAAACCCGCTCCTTGAAATCTCCCTGAATATATTAGCAGTTGAATACCCTGAAATAAGTTAGTAGCAAAGATGTTGTTACAATAAAAGGCAGCTACTTCTACAACCGCCAGAGTCTATTTTTAGGATTTGGGTGAGAGTACGATCGACTCTTACCCGAAGCAACTAACCCGCCTGCAAGAGCTAAATGCTCCTTGTCCTTGCTGTCAGTCGAATGGAGATTTGAGATTTTAGATTAAAGAATTGACTCCACAGATGAATCTGGGACTCTCCTAAAATCTAAAATTTTTTGCTCTTCACAACTCCTGTCGGAAACTTTTATCGGTCTTTGGGTGCTCTGAGTTACTGTTAAGTATTATTGCTGATAAATAATACAGCAGACTGCTGGCAGTTGTACGATCTGGGGTTTGTATGTAAAGTTGGCACAACAATAGGGTAATTGTTGTATCAAAAAATTCATATTCTGCTGCTGCGGGCGGAAAAATTCTGTAGCGGTGCTGGCATTTGGGCAAAAATCTGGGGCCGATCGCGCAAAATGTGGTCGGCAAGTCTGGTAAAATCCCGATCGATTCTCGGTTTGGCCGCAAAGCTCGATCGAGCTAAATTTGACTAGAAACTAATAAATGACAGATTCTCCTCTACTAGCGACGCCAGAGTTATCCCCTGCTTCAACCCAGACGGCGGATTCTCCTGTGTGGCCAGCCCTCCTCCAACAACTATTAGACAGACAATCTCTCTCACGCGCCCAAGCAGCCGACTTGATGCAGGGATGGCTAGCAGAAGCTATTCCCCCCGTCCTCTCAGGAGCAATTTTAGCCGCCATCCAAGCCAAAGGCATCTCTGCCCAAGAATTGGTAGGTATGGCTCAGGTATTGCATTCTCAGTCGCTTGCAGGCGAGTCACAGAGCGTTGTCAATCCCAACTCCTCAATCTCCAATCTCAAATTAATTGATACTTGCGGCACAGGCGGCGACGGCGCTTCCACGTTTAACATTTCCACTGCTGTAGCTTTTGTGGCCGCCGCCGGCAAAGTTCGAGTGGCGAAACACGGAAATCGCTCCGCATCGAGCAAAGTGGGTTCTGCTGACGTGTTGGAAGCACTGGGAGTCAACCTCAACGCCGATCCCGCGAAGGTGAGATCTGCGGTAGACTCTGTGGGCATCACCTTTTTATTTGCCCCTGGGTGGCATCCCGCACTTAAGGCTGTAGCGTCGCTCCGGCGCACTTTGAAGGTGCGGACTGTTTTTAACCTTTTAGGCCCCCTTGTCAATCCTATGCGCCCTACAGGGCAGGTAATCGGGGTGTTCGATCCTAGTCTGGTATCAACTATTGCTCAAGCTTTGGGCGAGTTGGGGACTGAGTTAGCTGTAGTCGTTCACGGCAGAGAAAAATTGGACGAGGCGGGGTTGGGAGATGTGACTGATTTGGCGGTTTTGTCTGATGGCAAAGTCGAACTCACTACTTTAGACCCGGAAAAGGTAGGATTGACACCAAGTGCGATCGGCTCGTTAAAAGGCGGAAATGTTGAGGAAAACGCCGAGATTTTGCGGAACATTTTGCAAGGCAAAGGTACGCCCGCACAAATGGATGTTGTAGCTTTGAATGCCTCTTTGGCTTTTCAGGTGGGAGGTGCAATTCCTATGGGTTCTCACGCAGCAGGAGTTTCTCTGGCTAAGGAGATTTTATTTAGCGGTGAATCTTGGTTGAAGTTGCAACAGTTGATTGAGTTTTTGAAATGAAGGAAGTTGTCAGTTGGGAGTTGGGAGTTGGCAGTTGACAGTTGACAGTTGTTATATCATGTTCGGTCGATTGACCGTGATTCCTGTAGGGCGGGTTCACCAGCAATAGTCGCCAAAAACCGACAATCTCAAAAACCCGCCCCGACTATGTATGATGCGCGATCGATCGGACATGATATTAGTTGTTAGTTGAGCCGAAAGCAGTTGGTAGTTGTTAGGAAAGCAGTTGCTACAAATAACCAGTAATCAATAACAAATAACAACTAACAAATAATAACTAACCACTAACTTCTTTTTAAGACCGCGATCGAAATTCAATGACATCTTGCTTAATAGTCACATCTTTATTACCAAAAAAGTCGTGACCCAACAGTCCGATTTCTAGGGATGGCGAGACAGCGACAACTACATTGTTAACGGCCAGACCACCTGCTTCCATAGAAGTCAGGCGACCGAGGGGAAAAGTAGCCACTCCGTTGGGAGTTTGTGCTTGCACTGTGCCCTGGAGAACAACCCCCAAGGCTTTAGCCATTGCTGGTGTAATTACTGTGCCACTAGCTCCCGAATCTACCATCATCTCGAACTTTTGTTTGCCGTTAAACGTGACTTCTATGACGGGGATATTAGCCTCTCGGCGTTTGATTTTTGCCTGAAACACTCCCGACTTTGCTGCCGCCGAAGTGGTGGGAGTCAATTCTTTAGGGAGAAAACCGCAGACTGATTGGCTGAGGTTGACGGTTCGGCCTGACGAGCTCCGCATGAAGCATCCCTCACTTTCTTGAGCCACTGCTGGCGAGGTGTTGGCAACACTTCCTACTAAAATTGAACTGCTCAGAGAAATAATCCCTGCTAAAACCAGTAAAGGTTGGCGCAGGTTTTGAGGGATGGGTAGAGGCTTTTTTGAGTTTGAGAGTAAAGGCAAGGGAGATTTGCTGGCCATAATTTGATTAAACGCAGTAGCTCGATCGTAACAGCGACAACTGCCTTTTGGTATAGATATAGAATTTTCGCCCGCATCCTAAGCTGCAGGCTGATAAATTGCTGGCGCGGGGGCTGGGTGGTTTCATTCTCAGGACAATCATGGTTTTGTAGGGGTAGTGCGACCCCTACTCCCCGTGCCTACCCCCCCACCGATGATCGAATGGGCGTTTCAGGCATCGGGGATCTTCACGAGGGTTTGCCCCGGAGCGAGAATGAAACAGCCCTGGGCGCGGGGGGAGATGGAGAATTTGCACTTGTTGCTGCTTCTTGATTACCTGTGGCATAAGTGCCTCCGGCATCGGGGCTCCGGCATAAGTGCCTTGCTTTCCCGAACCCTTGCACAAATTAAAATAATATCTGTACATTGCCGACTAGCATCAAATCCCTGGCAGTGGTAAGAATTAAACCAAACGAAAGTAATTAAGGATGCCATGTCACTTTCAACTGCACAACCCGCTCTCCTAGTCCTGGCTGACGGTACTGCTTACCGCGGCTGGTCTTTTGGCGCTGACGCCACCGTCGTTGGCGAGGTAGTATTTAATACTGGAATGACGGGCTATCAAGAAGTATTGACCGATCCCAGCTATTGCGGTCAAATTGTAACTTTTACTTATCCAGAATTGGGCAATACCGGGGTAAATCTTGAAGACGAAGAATCCTCGCGCCCGCAAGTTCGGGGTGCGATCGCCCGGAACGTATGCAGCCGCCCCAGCAACTGGCGCTGCTCGCAATCTCTGCAAGACTACCTGAAACAGTACGATATTCCGGGAATTTACGGGATCGACACCCGCGCCCTGACTCGCAAAATTCGCACGGTGGGAGCGATCAACGGTGGCATTTCGACCACGATTCTCGACCAGGCGGAACTTTTGGAGCTAGTGCAAGATGCCCCCAGCATGGACGGGCTGAATCTGGTGCAGGAAGTCACCACCCGCGAGGTTTACGAGTGGTCTGAAGCCACGGACTCGGTTTGGGAGTTCAGTCCTACAGTCAAACCTGAAGGAGGCCAAATGTGGACGGTGGTAGCGCTAGACTTTGGGATCAAGCGCAACATCCTGCGCCGTCTGGCGAGTTACGGGTGTCGGGTCATCGTTGTCCCCGCTGACACGTCGCCGGAGGAAATCCTCAAATACAACCCGGACGGCATTTTTCTGTCCAACGGCCCCGGAGATCCGGCGGCGGTAACGGAAGGGATCGCGACTGCGAAAGCTTTGTTAAAGTCGGACAAACCCGTATTCGGCATCTGCATGGGACACCAAATTTTGGGACTTTCCTTGGGTGCAGAAACTTTTAAACTGAAGTTCGGCCATCGGGGATTGAATCATCCAGCGGGTTTAACTGAGCAAGTAGAAATTACTAGCCAAAATCATGGTTTTGCGATCGACCCCGATTCCCTAGCCCCCGAAGTAGAGATTACTCATCTCAATTTGAACGATCGCACCGTAGCCGGATTGAAGCATAAAACTCTGCCGCTGTTCTCAGTGCAGTACCACCCAGAAGCCAGTCCGGGCCCGCACGACGCCGATTATTTATTCGATCGATTCGTGCAGTCCATGCGAGACAATCAGAAAGTAGCCAGCAGTAAGTAGTCAGCAGTCAGCAGTCATTAGTCAGTAGTCCTCAGAGGCTGTTTGTGTCGATCGCTTCTGACTAATGACTAATGACTAAAAAACTGTAGACAAAATACCAAAAAACTCCTATAATGAAGCCTCGACTTTAAGCAATATCTAGCTAGGAGGGTGTCATTTCTGAGTCATTGACCCTGACCGTTAGCCTCAGAGGCACTCGCGAAGTCAGGAATAACTGTCAGTTATTTCGCCTGACGGGCCTGCTGGACGCTTTTTCTGAGGCCACTTTTCGGAAGGTAATAAGCAAATGTATTGACGAGGGCCCAAAACACGTAATTTTGGACTTGTCTCAGATAGACTTTGTGGATAGTTCAGGCTTGGGCGCACTTGTGCAGCTTGTCAAAAAAGCCCAAACCTTGGAAGGGACATTGCAAATTGTCTCAAATCCCCGCGTAACTCAGACTGTTAAACTGGTTCGCTTAGAGAAATTTTTGTCTTTGCAGCCTTCGGTTGATGAGGCGGTAAAAAACGTCAAGGATGCTTGACGCCAAAGTGAATTAAATTAGCTATCCGGTTCTCAACGCTGGATAGCAAATTTTTATTTTTGTGCTGGTAAAACAATACCGATTTTCCCAGAAGCTGCGACACGCGCCAGCCACCCTTTCCCGGAGGCTGAGAGTTTAGGTGGAGGGGCAGTAAAATATGTGTGGCAAACACGCGGAAAAATGGTATAAGAAGTAGAGCATCCCGATGATTGTAAAAAGCCTTTTTTAGGAGTGCGATTGTCGCGCCAAGCTTTGCCTATATATATCGTTTCGCGATCTGACAGCGAACACTCCTGGGAAAGCTATAATTGCTGAAGTAGCGAAAGACGCAATAAGTAAGTGACTAGAAAAACCAAGCTGTGCGGAAGTTTTATTTAAAAAAGTATGTCGCCGATCGCAGATGACGGACTCAAACTGAGTCTGACGGATATCAGTTTAAATCGAGTGCATCCTGCGAGGGCTACACCAGCAGAAATAGAAAGAATTTCGCCCGCAGCCTGGGCATATTTGGGAGATGCAGTGTACGAACTCTACATTCGGAGTTCGTACTTAGTCCCACCCAGAAGATTGCAAGCTTATCACGAATTGGTGGTGGGGCAAGTACGAGCCGAAACTCAAGCGCGTCACTTGCGATCGATCTCTCCTTACTTGAACAGTACAGAATTAGCAATTGTCAAGCGCGGCCGCAATGCTGCTGCAGGCCGTTCTAAGCGAGCAGATCCAGAGATATACCAACAAGCCAGCAGCTTAGAAACTTTGATCGGATATTTGTACCTCACCGATCCCGAAAGATTGACCGAGATTCTGGCACTTTTAGAACTTGAGAATGAAATGATTTAGCAGTTAAGAGTTGGGAATGAGGAGGGATTAATTAACCATCCTGGCACGGCCAACATAAAACCGCAAAAATCTCGATCGGCAAAACAAGATTTATCAAAGAAATGGGTTTAAAACCCCGTCGTTCTAGGACGGCTTTAATTCCTTCTGAATTTTCCCGATCGTGTTA
>NZ_JAUBOZ010000103.1:0-27308 GCF_036700475.1 Microcoleus sp. T2B6
GGGATTTTAAAATCCCAAAAGCCTTTCGACCCCAATTATTTGACTGCTACCCCTTGACAGGTCAAGACAGTATCTACGGTAATTTGGGGAAACACGCTTATTTTCTAGTTACCAAAACCCAATCGTCCGCTGTTTTGACAACCTCAGCATTCTGCAAACCTAAATGTTTTAAAACGGGTTTTTCTAACAGAAAATAAGGTTGAGGAAGAGTTTGCCATTTCTGTTTGAGCGTAGGTGCGTCGGCGACAATCACTTGGCGTTGACTATAAAAATTCAGCGATGGACGGCCCAAGCGGTGAGAAGTAAACACTTGTTGACCGGCGGGAGTTCCTGTGCGGACAATTTCGGCGATCGGCTTAACCGGATAATCCTCGGCCAGTTCCCAAACCCAGTTATCAGAAGCCACCAATACCAACAGCGTCAGGTAAGTTCCCCAAATTAAAACTAATATAAACTGCCGGTCTTTGCGGTGCAGCAGCACTGCCGCCATTGTCATTGTCAAAGCTACAAACATCAGCATTAACTGCAAATCTCGCTCTGGAGGCGCAATTTGTCCCCCGATCCGTACCCAGCCACTGAAGTAAATGCAGCCGACAAAACCAACTACAGCCAGCACTGCCAAAATCGCGGGATGAGGCAACAAAGAAATAGCATCAAAACGTTCTTCTGCTTCGTGTTTGATCGGCTCTGGCGGCAGCCACAGTTGCTCCCAAACTTCAGCGAGATAACTGCCAACGGCAAGAGCAAAAGCTGGATAAATTGGCAAAACATACCACGGCAATTTAGTAGTCATCACAGAAATAGCCAGCAGATATACTCCAGTCCAAACCAATACTAATTTTGGCCCGGCAAAACTGCGATTTTCCCAACTCAGACGCAGCCCTTGTAGCCAAAATAACTGCCACGGCCAAGCTAATTTAAAAATTTCTAAAAGATAATACCAAGGCGGGCCTCTGTGACTGCTTACAGGTTCCGAAATTCGCCGGAAAGATTCGTTAATTAAATTAGTGTGGATGAAATATTGGCCGTAGTGCAGCCATTGGGCAAAATACCAAGCAGCTACTGGCAATGTTCCGATCGCCAATCCGCCCCAAAGATACCCAGAAGTGAGGAGTCGCGGGGTATCCCAAACCAAAAAAATACAGCCCATCCCAGCCAGCAGCAGCCCCAACATCACGCCCTTAGTCAGGCAAATGAGTCCGAACCCAATCCCCGCGCCCAAAGCGTAGCGCAAGTCGCGGCGCGATCGAAGCAAACACCACATCGCCGCCAGCAAAAAACACAAAACCGCCCCATCCAACATCGCCAAACGTCCATGCCGCACCACCGGTAACAGCGTCAGATACACGAGGGCAGAAAAAATGGATCTCGAACGCAGAGGAAACAACTCCCTGCCAATGGCGTAAAGCAAGGGCACTGAAGCCGCCGTCAGCATCGCCGGTACCAACCTCGCCGTCAATTCGCTGACACCGCCGACAGCAAAACACAGCCCGATTAGCCAGTGTACCAGCGGTGGTTTGTTGAAATAGGGCATAGAGTCGATCGTCGGATACAGCCAATTTAAGTTGCCGCGCCAAATTTCGCGACTTACCTGCGCTGCAATGCCTTCATCCCAATCCCGCAAAGCCACGCCGCCCAGATTCAGCCCGAAAATCAGCACAGCAGCCAACAGAAAAGCCAGCATCCACACTTTGTCTGTAAAGCTGTCATTCCAGCGATTTTTCGGTTTGCGGCTTAGGAATGGAAAGATTTCTGACATAAGTTAAGAGAGTTTTGAGCGTCCCAAACTGAAGGTAAACTTAGACAGCAGTTATTTGCAACTAGGAAAATACCATGAACTTGCCTGTAATTATAGATATTATCATTGGCTTAGTATTTATCTACCTCACTTTAAGCTTGCTAGCTTCGGAAATTCAGGAACTGATTGCTACTGTTTGGCAGTGGCGGGCGGAACATTTAAAGAAGTCGATCGAAGTGCTGATTTCTGGTGGCAGCGAAGGTGCGAAAGATCCCCTGCAATTTAAGCGAGTCGGACAGTTAGCCCATTCGATTTACGCCAATCCGATTATCAAAGATTTGAATCAGGGAGCGAAAGGGCTGTTATCAGAGGGATTCCGCTCTGTTACGCACCGCATGGGGGATTTTTACCACGGAGTTACGGGTACTAAAAATGTATTCGGCAATAAATCCAGTGGGCCTTCTTATATTCCAGCCGAGTGTTTTTCGGCTAGCCTTTTGGAGACTTTAAAGGTTTCTAGTTTGCTTAGCTCTATCTCTAAAACCAGATTGGAAAGATTTAAAGATTTACAATTAGCACAAATTCAACAGATTGGAGAAAATCTGAGTTTGCCGGATGCTACCAAACCGATTATTAAGCAAGAATTCAGGTGGCTGAGTGCGGAGTTCAATCGAGTTGTTGAAGATTATCAAAACAATTTAGCAAGTTTGAACAACAGCTTAGATCGGATGTCGGAAAAGCTAGGATTTTATATTAAGGATTCTCAGGTTTATCTACTAGAAACCGAGCTGGGAGGGAGAGAGTTTCAGAGGCAGATGGCATTTGTGAAGGCTCGTTTTGACAGCAAAACTGAGCGGGTGGCGCTGCTGGGGCAACTACAACCTAGTTTCAGCAATCTGTTAAATACTGTTAAAAAAAGTCAAGAGTCGGCAGCAGAAATTATGGAACTCAAAGAGGAGAGTCCGATTTATCAACAAATTCAAGAAACCTTGGACAGTATGCCAGAATCTTTGAAACGCAGCCTTTATATTTTAGCGCAGCGCGCTGAAAAAGGCGGCGGAGATACTCAAGAGCAGTTGCAGCGGTTTCAGAAAGAAATTGAAATTTGGTTTGACCAATCGATGGAGCGTGCTTCTGGCGTTTACAAGCGGAATGCTAGAGGGGTGGCGATTTTGCTCGGAACTGCGATCGCTGTCGCTGCTAATGCTGATACCATTCATATTATTAATCGGTTGTCGAAGGATTCGATGTTGCGATCGACTGTTAATTTGTACGCTGAGCAGGTGGTGGTCAACAATGCTAGGACTAAATCAAATAATTTAACCAGTCTGAAAAAAGTTCAAGAAGATGTCGGTCGAGCTTTGGATAATAATGTACCTCTGCCTTTGGGATGGAGCGAACAGAATAGGTTAAAACGAGATAAGCAGGGGAATTTATTGTGGCCGGCTGTGATGGAAAAATTGTTTGGTTGGATATTGAGCGGTGTAGCTATTTCTATGGGGGCTGGTTTTTGGTTTGAGGCGCTCAACAAGATTATTAATATTCGCAATGCAGGGAAAAAACCGCCATCTTCCACAGAATCTTGAGCGCTGCAGTTGCGAGGCCAATCTACTAAGTGTCATACCCTTTTAAATTTTAGATTTTAGATGGCCGAATGACTGAAGACTATCGAGGTTTGAAGCACGGGCTTATATCATGTCCGGTGTGCGACCGCGATTGTTGTAGGGGCGGGTTCACGAACAATACCTGCCAATAATTGACAATCTCAAAAACCCGCCCCGACCGGGATATTATGGTTAATCGCTCGGACATGATATTACAGTTGCATTCTTTTTTGAAAGTGGTATCACGGACAGGATACCGGATCGATCGGTAATGGCGCGTTTGCCGGAAGTAAGGGAAAACACGCAGAATATAAATTCCGTGCGATCGCGGATGGCAGTGCAGCAGAAATAGGGGAAACTGATAGATAGGTGAAATAAGAATGAGCGAAATAAATAAGGTCGCTGGCAGTTTCAGAAGCTCTGACTCCAAGGCTGTATCTACCGCTAAACACACTTTTGGAGGACGGAATATGTTGACTTCTTTAAGGGAAACGACTCCCGCCTTGGAATACGCAAATTCCCCATCCAAAAGCTTTGTATTCAAGGACTCCAGCATCACTCAAGGTGGATATTTTGTTTCCAGAATTTTGGCTGGGGAATCTGACTGCATCGAGAAAATTACCTCGGCACTTCAAAAATCTGCCTCTATCCTTAGAGAGATTGACAAAGTTCGCACAACTTCTGAGGGCAGCTCGAACCAACTGCAATTAGGCTTTGTTATCCTCAGTTCAGATTACCTGGAACCATACAAAAGTCAATTGCCAAAATCGCACAGTTCCCTGAGTAAAAACAGGGGAGTTGGTGGGTGTTATGCCGATCGAGATAGTGATACACTCAGCAACGGCGGTGGGCGCGATCGACTGTTTGCTAATTAAGGAGAGTAATTTAATGCAGGGTATGGAACGTACCGAGGGCGACTGAACCCGAATACAATTGTAATTAGGGAGGCAGGCGCGATCGCAATCAACGATTTGAGCTGACTAAATCAGCAATCATATCAACTCCCGCTGAATAATTTGAATCACGTTTGCAGTGAGGATGGCAGTCCTCACAGTGTCGGTAGCACCCCATAAGCCAATTGATTCCCAGCGATGGGTTCCAGTTAATATTAGACCGTTTTGACTGTTAGTAAATGCGACAAAACGTCCTGGTAATCAGTATTTGGGTGTACCGCAAACCGGGAGCATCTCAATGAAAGCAGCCCTCCGCTAGAAATTGGAGTTTTGAGGCAGGAGGCAGGAGGCAGGAGGCAGAAGGAAAGAGGAAGAAGGAAGGAGCCAGAAGAAGTATTTTTACAAATATGAGATGCTCCCCCGCAAGCCTAGCAAATTCAAAGCATATAGAATTGTTCACAATCTACATAATTCAGTTTTACCTTGGATGAAATACAGCTAGGTAAACTGTAGTGCCTTGTGCCTCTACGTAAAATCTCACACTCACATAAAAACTACTCAATATAATTAATACCAATTTTTTATGAGGCCCCGTAGAATCTGATCCCCCCTAACCCCCCGCCGGAGGGGAGTAGGGGGTGGGACAAGATTCTTCTCAAAGTCTTCCTTCTTAAGGGGGATTTAGGGGGATCGAGATATGTGCAACTTCACATTAAATTGGTATAAGAGGAGTTATCCTGGGGGAAATTACCTCCACCATTTCCGAGTACCTGAAATCAGGCTACTGTTAGCCAAATAATGTCGCAAAAATTTGATGGTACAGCCTAGATTGATTGATTTAAATATGCCAGACAAATGTTGTAATATCTTCCCATTGGTAGAGGTCATAATTTCCATCATGGTCAAGAGAACACAGGTAAAGGTGGCTCAAAATAAATCAATAAAAATATTTTAAAAAATGCACCATCTCTCAATTTGGTGTTAAGATAAAATCAAATAAGCCTGATGAGATAACTCCGGGGTGTATCTACTAATAATGCCCTAAATGGAGTCTCCAATATGAGTTCTACGTTCGCTCAAGTTAACTCACAATCTGCTTTTGAAAAACGGCCAGTGCGCTCCTTAGTCTTCATTGACTCCGGCGTGAAAGATTACGAGTCAATTGCAGCGGGAGTGCTGCCGGGACAGCAGGTAGTAATACTCGATAGCACCAAAAACGGCATCGAACAAATCACCTCCGAGATGGAAAAATACGCCTCTACTAACGGGGCGATAGACTCGGTTCACATTATTTCTCACGGCAGTTCTGGCAGCCTACAATTAGGCAATACCTCTATGGGTTCAGATAACATAGAGCAATACAAAAGCCAGTTGGAAAAGTGGCAAACTTCACTAGCCCCAGAAGCAGACTTCATGCTGTACGGCTGCGATGTAGCAAGCGGTACAGGTGCTAATTTCGTCGATCGATTCAGTCAATTAACCGGGGCTGACGTTGCGGCATCCACCAACATAACCGGCCGTAGCGGCGACTGGAATTTAGAATTTGCTAAGGGTCAAATTGAATCTCCCTTAGCCTTGCAGCCAGAGGCGATGGCAAGTTACCAAGGGGATTTAGCTACGATCGTAGTAGCCAACAATAGCGATAGCGGGCCGGGTTCATTAAGGGCTGCGATCGCCACGGCTGTTGCCGGCGATATAATTACCTTCGCCCCAGGTTTAGCCAGCCAAACCATTACTCTCACCAGCGGTCAACTCGATATTCCCGTTGGCAAAAACATCACCATTGACGGCGCCGCAGCAGCGGGTTTAACTATCAGTGGCAACAACGCATCCCGCGCCTTTTTTGTCAACGCCAACGTTGTGACTGCTACGACTTTTGCTGTCAAAAACCTCATTATTACTAACGGCAAAACTACGGATCGAGGTGGCGCGATCGGCACAACCGACGAAGTAAACCTCACAGTAGAAAACGTTCAGTTCAACAACAACGTCGCCGATAAAGGCGGTGGCGCAATTTTCGGTAATTTCAACAATACCCTGACTGTTACCAACAGTAAATTCAACGGCAACGTAGCCACCTCCGCTAACGATGAACGCGGTGCAGGTGCGATCGGCTTTTTGAGTTTCAAAACTATTACAGTCACCAACAGCGACTTCACCAACAACAAAGGAATTAACGGCGGGGCAATTAACAGCCTTCAAGGTAAGCTGACAATTGACAACTCCCGATTCATCGGCAACGACACCACAGCAGCCACTTTCGCCACAGGGCAGCCCAATTCTTTCTTAAGAGGTTTCGGCGGCGCACTTTATACCGATCGAGCCAGCAATCCGAGCGAAGCTTCCGGCACAATTAAGATTACCAATAGCGTATTTCAAGACAATAAAGGTCGAGGTGAAGGAGGCGCAGCTTATCTGTTCACCGGCAGCCAAGACAAGGTTATTTTGGAAAAGAGCACCTTCCAAAATAACGAAATTCTGGCGCTACCCAACGGTGGAAATGGTGGAAACGGTGGTGGGGTAACGATTTTGAGCGACAGCACCAACCAGGGATTGACCATTACCAACACCACCTTTGCGGGCAACAAAGCCAATAATCAAGGTGGCGGGCTGTGGATGCGAAATGCCCCTACTACGATTACTAACAGTACGTTTTCTGGCAACTCCACGGCGTTTGCTGCTGGTGATTTCAACAAACTCGGCGGTGCAATGACTCTTGGTGCACCCACAACCATTCTCAACACGACGATCGCCGATAATTCTGCAGGCTGGGTTGGTGGAGGTATCTTCGCCGCTGCCAATAATGTCACCCTCAAAAACACGATTCTTTCCAACAATACAGCGGCTAACGGAGGAAACCCTTGGGGCATTCAGCAACACGTCACCGCCCAATATAGCGATCAAGGAGGGAATTTTCAGTGGCCGGCCAAAAACCCCAATGACGGAAGTGATGTCAATGCGACGGCAAGTGTGACGATCGCAGATCCCTTACTTGGCCCTTTGCAAAACCTCAACGGCGCTTTAGTCAGGCCGTTGCTGATAGGAAGTCCGGCAATTGATAAAGGGATTGCCACCGGCGCACCCGCTACGGATCAGCGCGGCGTGACTCGCCCTCAAGATGGCGACAGCATTCCAGGTGCGATCGTGGACAGCGGATCTTTTGAATTGGGAGGTAGTGTCATCCCAGTGCCGACTCCTACGCCGACTCCGACGCCCGCGCCAACTCCCACTCCCACACCGACTCCGGCGCCAACTCCGACGCCCGCGCCGACTCCTACTCCCACACCGACTCCGGCGCCGACTCCGACGCCCGCGCCAACTCCTACTCCCACACCGACTCCGGCGCCAACTCCGACGCCCGCGCCGACTCCTACTCCGGCTTCGGATGGTTCCCTGCTTGATGACCTCAACCCCCCCCAACTAGATCCTGCCACCATCACCCCCAACCCCGTCCAACAAACTCTCAACGGCGGTGAAGGTTCCGATTTCATCATGGGCGGCGGCATCAACGACTCAATTAACGGACTTGTCGGCAACGATACTCTCTACGGCATGGGCGGCAATGACAACATTGACGGCGGTGCAGATAACGACTCAATCTTCGGCAATGAAGGCAGCGATTTCATCTCTGGCGGCGCTGGCAACGACACCATGTACGGCGGCAAAGATAATGACACTGTGGTTGGCGGAGATGGCGACGACTTTTTAAGGGGAGATCTCGCCAATGATACTGTTGCCGGCGGCGGTGGCAACGACACGCTTTTTGGCGGCAAAGATGACGATATCTTACTCGGTGAAGATGGAGACGACTACATTTTAGGCAACTTAGGAAATGACACAATTAATGCTGGAAACGGCAACGATATTGCCTTTGGCAATGAAGGTGCAGACCTGATTTTTGGCTTATTGGGAAATGACACGCTTTACGGAGGCAAAGAAAACGACAGTCTCGATGGCGGTGAGGGCAACGACTTGCTGTTCGGCGGCAATGAAAACGATGTGCTCTTCGGTGACACCGATAACGATACGCTTTACGGCGGTAAGGGTAATGATATCCTCAGCGGCGGTGCTGGTTCCGATTTCCTTTCCGGGGATGTTGGGGACGATACTTTGACGGGAGGTTCGGGAAATGATGTGTTTTTCCTAAATCAAAGTTTGGGTAGCGACATCATTAATGATTTCCGCAAGGGAGAGGATTTAATAGGGTTGAATCCTGGTTTGAGTTTCAATCAACTCAGTATTACTTCCAGCAACAATCAAACTTTGATTACGGTGACGGACACCAATCAATTGTTGGCGAAGCTTAACAATATTACCCCCGGTATTCTTACCGCTAGCGATTTCACTCAGGTAACAATCTAACGGCCTGGGCTAGCGTGGGCCATAAGCCGCCCGCCCCTACGCAGGGCTGTTTCATTCTCTTGTAGGGGCAGCCCCCCGTGGCTGCCCCAATCTCTGAAACATGAGCAAATCGTGGATGGGGAGGGTAGGCACTCTTAGCACTACAAGAGTCAAAATCATCGTTTTCTTGAGAATGAAACCGCCCTGCCCCCCTACGGCGGCTACGCCAACGCAGAGGAGCGATCGATCTGATTCTTTTCAACAGCCAGCGATGGGTAATAAATCTTGTTTATTGCCGATCGCCCGGGAGCATCTCACCTTTGCAGCCCTCCGCTAGAAATTGGAGTTTTGAGGCAGGAGGCAGGAGGCAGGAGGCAGAAGGAAAGAGGAAGAAGGAAAGAGGAAGAAGGAAGGAGCCCGAAGAAGGAAGGAGCCAGAAGAAGTATTTTTACAAATATGAGATGCTCCCGATCGCCCACACCTAGAATGAGGCACATCCGTCTATTGCAATCATGAGCTGGCTAGCCAGCTCAGGATTGCCCGAATAAATCCAGCTTTCTCAACCACTAACTTTCAGATTTTGGGGAACTTTTTGCCAGCTATAAAAAAAGTTAAATTAATCATTTTTTTAGGGGGAATTTTCCTGGTTTTCCCTAATGTGAATGTATCAGGTAATAGCTAGAGAGATTCTCAGGAATTCGGAACCCCAGAAAATTTTTTATGAATTTTACCTGACTTAGGCTTTCAAATGGTTTGATGCACTACTTATCTCGCTAAGGGTGTGCATGGCAAATCTACCTAGAGAGGTTCCCCGTGCCGGACTATTTACATTACATTTTCGGCTGTTAATTGCTAAAAAAATCGCAATTTTCACACAGCTTAAGCTGATTAGGGAGACAAGTCTCGGATTTCACTTAGGGATAAAATTCAAGTTTTTGCCTAAATTTTAATCTCCCCTATCTATCACCGAGGTTTTAATCCTGCCTACTGCCTTCTGCATCTCTAGCCTTCTGCTTTCAAGGTGAATCTACCAGCAAATAGTAAACATTCTCATGGGTATGCGAAATGAGTTCAACTTTTGCCACTAACATCGATTCACAATCTGTTCTCCTCAATGCTGGTTCTAAATCTATTGTCTTCATTGATCCCGACTTAGATGACTATCAAACTCTTGCGGGTGGCGTGCTTCCCGGTGCAGAGATCATCATTTTAGATAAAAATGGTAACGGAGTCGAGCAAATTACTGCGAAACTGCAAACAATTTCTGCTGCGGGGGAAACTGTAGACCAAGTTCACGTTTTTTCTCACGGCAATTCGGGCAGCTTGCAGCTAGGTTCTGCAACGCTGACTTCGGATAATTTATCACAATATGAAAGCCAGTTGCAAGGGTGGCGAAATGCGCTAAGCGACCAAGCAGATATTGTGCTTTATGGTTGCGATGTTGCGGCGGGTTCGGGAAGCGATTTTGTCGATCGCCTGGGCGAGTTAACCGGGGCTGATATTGCGGCATCTAGCGATCGCACGGGCCGCGGTGGTAACTGGAATTTGGAGTTTGCCAAGGGTGATATTGAAGCACCGCTAGCCTTGACTCCAGAGGCAATGGCGGATTATCAAGGGACATTAAAGACTATTACCGTTACCAACAATAATGATAGCGGGCCGGGTTCCTTAAGAGATGCGATCGCCTCCGCAGCAGCCGACGATACCATTCAATTTGCCTCCACTCTTGCCAGCCAAACAATTACTCTCTCGAGCGGCCAACTTGTCATCAACAAAAACTTGACAATTGATGCACTTGGTGCAGCCAATTTAACCATCAGTGGCAACAATACTTCGCGGGTAATCCGCACAGAAGGTGCAACAAATGTTACTCTAAAAAACCTGATTATTGCCAACGGCAAAGTTTCTGGAACCGATCCGAATAATGACGCAACTAGCGCCGGTGGTGGCATTCAAACGGGAGGTAGCAGCACTTTAACTTTAGAAAATTGCCAAGTCAATAATAATGTTGCCGGTTTTGGTGGCGGCATTTACAGGGGTTTCCGCAGCACCATGACTGTAATTAACAGCAAGTTTAGCGGCAATGATGGTTCGCTAGCGAATAATACCGAACGGGGGGGCGGCGCGATCGCCACTAAAAGCGGTGGTGTTCTGACTATCAGAGATAGCGAATTTACCAACAACAAAGGCAGCAACGGCGGAGCTGTTAATAACCTGTTGGGCAGCATGACGATCGAAAACTCTAAATTCACCGGCAACGTGACAGACCAAGGCGTTGGCGGGGCAGTTTTCGTCGATGGCGCTAATGCTTCGGGCCCCAATGCAACCCCTGGCCCTGTTGCCGGAAGTATTGTCATCCGCAACAGCGTTTTTGATGGCAATATCAGCTCCGGAGAAGGAGGCGCAGCCTTTTTGTTTGGTTATTTGCAAGATAAAGTGGTGTTGGAAAATAGCACTTTTATTAACAACAAAGCTGTCAAAAATGCAGCGGGGTCGGGAGGCTCCGGCGGCGGCGTCCGCCACGGCAATGCCGATTTGACAGTGACAAACTGCACCTTTGCCAACAACACAGCCGATGATAGCGGCGGCGGCTTGTGGTTGGGTGAAAATGGAAACATCAGCGTAGTTAACAGTACATTTTCCGGCAACAACGCTGCTAAGAATGGTGGAGGAATGATTGTCAATAACAGAGATTCCTTTTCGACTAACATCGTCAATTCAACTTTTGCTAAAAATACCGCTGGGGAATATTCGGGAGGTATTGCTAATTTTGGTAATCAGCCAATTACTGTCAAGAATTCTATTTTTGATAGCAACACGGCGGGTAATCGTTTTAAGATTAAGCAGCAAACCGGGCGGGAATTAATCGACGGGGGAAATAATCTGCAATTTCCTAATAAACTCACGACGGGCGATCCTAACGACAATAATGTTACGGCAAATGTGAAGATCGCAGACCCCTTACTCGGCCCTTTGGAAAATATTAACGGCGCTTTCGTGCTGCCGCTGCTAACAGGAAGTCCGGCAATTGATACCGGTACTGGTGCGGGCGCGCCGGCTGCGGATCAGCGCGGTGTGAGTCGCCCTCAAGATGGTGATAATAACGGAAGTGCGATCGTTGATATTGGCGCTTATGAATTTAACCCTCCAGTCACGCCGACTCCAACTCCGACTCCCACTCCAACTGAGACTCCCACTCCCACACCGACTCCCACTCCCACTCCCACTCCGACTCCCACTCCCACTCCGACTCCAACTCCGACTCCCACTCCCACACCCGCGCCGACTCCAAATCCCACACCGACTCCGGCGCCGACTCCCACACCCGAACCGACACCAACTCCGACTCCTACTCCGGTATTAGATGATTGCCTACTCGATAGCCTCAACCCTCCGCAACTAGATCCTGCCACCATCACCCCCAACCCCGTCCAACAAACTATCAACGGCGGCGACACTACCGATTTCATCATGGGCGGTGTCCTCAACGAGTCAATTAACGGACAAGCCGGCAACGATACTCTCTACGGTATGGGCGGCAATGACAACATTGACGGCGGCGCAGATAACGACTCAATCTTCGGCAATGAAGGCAGCGATTTCATCTCTGGCGGCGCTGGCAACGATACCATCTACGCTGGCAAGGATAATGACACTGTTGTCGGTGGTGAGGGCGACGACTTGTTGAGGGGAGATATCGCCAATGATACAGTTGCCGGCGGCGTTGGTAACGACAGCATTTTCGGCGGTAAAGATGACGATATCTTGCTGGGTGAAGATGGAGACGACTACATTTTAGGCAACTTAGGAAATGACACAATTAATGCTGGAAATGGTAACGATATTGCCTTTGGCAATGAAGGTACAGACCTGATTTTTGGCGACATCGGTAACGATACCCTGTACGGCGGCAAAGAAAACGACAGTCTCGATGGCGGTGAGGGCAACGACTTGCTGTTGGGTGGCAATGAAAACGATGTGATCTGTGGCGACATCGGTAACGATACCCTGTACGGCGGCAAAGGTGATGATATCCTCAGCGGTGGCAGCGGTTCCGATTTCCTTTCCGGGGATATTGGGGACGATACTTTGACGGGAGGTTCGGGAAATGATGTGTTTTTCCTAAATCAAAGTTTGGGTAGCGACATCATTAATGATTTCCGCAGGGGTGAGGATTTAATTGGGTTGAATTCTGGTTTGAGTTTTAATCAACTCAGTATTACTTCCAGCAACAATCAAACTTTGATTACGGTGACGGACACCAATCAATTGTTGGCGAAGCTTAACAATATTACCCCCGGTATTCTCACCTCTGGCGATTTCATTACTCTGTAGTTATTACATAGTCTACGACACAAAAACCAGGTTTCTTAACGCAATTGCCCCATTTTCGGTTGAGGGCGATCGCGAGAAACCCGGTTTCGACACTTCAGCGAAGCTGAGGGTGCAACCATTACTCACAAGTTAAGCTAAAAGCACTATTGTCAATGAGTGATTTTACTCATATTTTACCTGTTGACCCAATTAAAATATGACTCCATTTGTTCCTTTATTATTGAAAAAAAATTGTTCGGGACTTCTTTGAGTTCCAGGGAAAGGAGAAATAATTAGCCTGACATGAGGTTTTCATGCCTAGCTTAACAATCCCTAAATCTTGATTTTTATCGGCGGCAAAATAGTTAACTAGGTTAGAGGCTATTCCTTTTTGATAGGCAACCGAAAAATGATACATTCCCCGATAAATCATTTCTAATGAAACCCGTTCAATTGGTACTCCTAATTCATCGGCAACTGCATCTCCTAAATCTACTAAAACCGCATAAAATAGCCAAGTAGCCCAGATTGGGAGCTTGATTCCGTTTAATTAATGAACCTGTCCCTAAATAGCTGAGATTTAATCATCTTTTTACTGTCCAAAATGCGTCTTCAATTCGCCAGCGTCTTTGATATAAATCTGCTACTACATAAGGCGGCACTATTTCAGGTTCTCGGACACTTGTCAGATAAGAACGCCAGGAAGTATTAGATCGAATCTGTACTAATCTTATAGTCAAATCTGGTGTCTGTTTTGTTCCTGCACCTATTTTAATTATCTGGTCTTTGACATCCTAAGTATTGGTTAATAGCCGCTCGATTTGATAAGATGCACCTTTCTTGATTCGAGTGATAAATCCAATTTTTTGAGAAATGAGTTTTGACAAAAAAGCGAAGTGATAGAAGCCTCTATCCAATAATAGTAAGGTTTTCGGCTTAACTGTTTTTAGTAAATTTTCCTCCCACTTAGTATCTGCTTGTTTGGGATTTTACCCAACCAAATTTATTCGTAAAGATGAGTTACTAGGTCTATAATTACTCCCATCTTTCCGGCTAATTGACCAATTGGCACATCTGATAAACTTTCTAGTTTACGAAATAAGGCTTCTAATGTTGAGCCGTCAGCTATCCAGATATTTTCAAAGTTTTTTAAGCAAATTGTACGCTATCTGGTAATGGTCTCGATTTTCTTGTTAACCATTTTGGGCGAAAATGAGGCAATAATTATTTAAATACTTTTTCAAATAAAATTGCTGGAAAACTTAAAAATCTGAGTGATAATGCTTGTTGGCTAATTTCTTGTGGCTGACACCATAAAAATCCTTCTCTATTTAATAATCTGGTTAATTCTGTTAGTCCTGCTACGGATCGCCATAATAAACTGGCGGATTGCTGCCATCATTAATGGTAGTGTTAGAATTCTATCTCTTAAATTTAGTTGTCGATAAAAACTTTTTTGGGCCGCCATTGCCGGAATTAATAAATCTTCCAAGTGATTCGCGATCGCTTCATTTTCTACTTGGGGACTATTTTTTTTCTTTGCATGATCTCGGTTGATTCGTTTTTTGCAAATCATAACTGGTTCAATTATGGCTCAACTGCTTGCCAGGTAAAGGTTTCATCCTATTTTACTTGTTTTGGTCTACCCCCTTGACAATTTGCACTTTTTCTTAACTTGTCACAAATGATCGCCCGCCACTGTTATCGATCGCCCGCCACTGTTATCGATCGCAATGCCACGCCAATCGAGCCCACAACTTATTAATAATGATAATCGCGCCCTTGCGTGGAAGAGTCCTCCTACACAGGACTCTCCCACCCTTACCTCTTATTTGATTATCATTATTAACCAATTATATTTATTCACAAAGGGGTATTGACAAAATCTACTCCTTTCTAACTTGTTACCAATGGTAAGTGATGCCGAACCCTCACCCTCCTATGCCTAAAGTCGCGTTAATTCTGCCTTTGCCCTGTTAGAAGGCTGTTGCTGGCCCTAAGTTCATCTTTAGTTGATGCCGTTTCCCAAACTATGCTACCGCCTTTGGGTTATTTCGCAGAGTTAGGGCGGATGTTCGATCGCTCCTAACTATCGTTTTTGCTTCTTCTGTGCTATTTTTGCATCTGGCGATCGTTTTATTGGAATATTCCACCAATTCTATCTCTACCAGGTGTATTAAAACTTAATACAATATTTTTCCAATAAAAATCCCGCTCTTGTGGAACGGGAAAGCCATCAGGGTGCATCTATATATATGCCACTATAACTCATAGGGGGTATAACCCCTCGTAGCTTTATCAAATCTTTACCATTACAAAATTTTTGTAAAGATTGAGGTTTTTATTTGACTTATCAGCCGTTTTATGAAATTAAAATGGAAAATGCTGACATTTATAAAATCAAGTGAGTTTCCTCTGAATAATCAAAACTTTAAGCTCCTTTACCCTGCTTCGGCAAATGGTGGAGCAAATACCATAAGATGGCTACATTTGTGATAAATACCGCTAACTTAAGTACCGTGACCCCGTGAACTAATTCATATATTTCAGGGGGTATACTGATGCTTACCAGCACTAAAACTAAGATTGTTGCCCAGTCTTTTTCGTACCACAAACCAACGGCCTCAAAAGCAGTTAATACTGCATAAAGTGCTGCGACAAGTCCGCTAAGCAGTAAGCTTTTAGGCTTGAGAATTAGAACTTTGTCTAAGATTAATTAAATAATTTTTAGTTTGCTTTCTAACAAATAAGATTGCGAAAATTGTTCTAAAAATTGATGATTTTTTAATGCAAAAAGCAAAGCAATCGAAGTTACTGTCAAGAGGGAAGCCACAAATGTTTGGTAAAAGACAATTGCGATTAAAGCAGGAGCGTGATGTTTATTCACCTTAATTCTCGAAATATCAATAATGTGCGATCGCCTGGTTAGCCTGTTTGGGATTTAAAACTTAAATTTTAGTAGAGGGCGTCAGCAATTAGCTAATCTATTATATCAGAAATAACGCGCTGCTGACGCACCTTACTAAGCTTGAGGATAACGTTGTGCTAAGAAAGATATAGCAGCAGCCCGATCGCCCAAATCGCCATCCAACTTCGCCGCCAGCAAATCATCCAACATTCGTTTAAACCCAGGCCCCGGCTTATAACCCAAAGCCTTCAAATCGTTGCCATTTAAAGGCGGCTCAACATTCACCCATTTGGTGAGATATTCCCAGATTTGGCGGCGTGCACTTCGCGGACTTTGTAGGGCGATCGCAATTAACACCGGCAATTCATAATTTCTCAACAGCAACACCAATTGACTCGGCAACTCGCACTTAGGCAAATTCTCTGCTAACTGCTTCTTTCCGGCTTCCAAAACTTCCAACCGCTTAATGCTGTCAGCGGGTAACTGAAGATTTGCAGCCACCTTGCCGCGATATTCCGGTGCTAAATAAGCGATTAAAACTTCCAGCCGCATCTGCCAATCGGGAATATTGATAATGGGGAATGGGGAATTGGGCATCGGGAATTGGGCATTGGAAATAGTTGCTTTTTCTTTTTCTTCCTTCTTCCCTATTCCCTCTTCCTTCTTCCCTCTGACTCGTGACTCACCCTCAATCATTAATCCGTGTATCCGTGTCAAAATCCGTGTCGTGCCTTCCTTCTTCCTTCTTCCATTCAAACACCGATCGAGCAAACGCAGTTGTCGCCACAACTCCCGATCCAACTCCAAACTAGGATGAATGCAGCGCAAAGCCTGCAAATCTCCCAGCATTTGCAAAGCAACTTTCCAGTAAGGAGCTTGCAAAATGTATTTCAATTCACTTTTGAGCCGAGTTTCCAAAGCCGGAGCTCGGCCGTTTTCCCCCTGAATTCTGTAATAAATCCCGCTGGCCAAAGCGTTGCGGATGTATCCTTCCGTCTGTGGCTCAATTTCAAATCCCAACCGCACAGCAAACCGCACAGCGCGATAAATTCGCGTCGGATCTTCGATAAAACTATTGGCGTGCAAAACTCGAATTTGCTTCGCTTCCAAGTCGAGCAAACCGCAAAAAAAATCTAACAATTCGCCGCTGCGAGGAACACCCAACCGCACAGCCAGGGCATTAATTGTAAAATCCCTCCGGTACAAATCTTGGCGAATTGAACTCGCTTCAACTTCAGGATTGGCAGCCGGATAAGGATAAAATTCAGTGCGAGCCGTAGCGATATCCACCCACAGCGAGCCGAAAGCAGAGTCTTTGTGCCACAAAAGCGCGGCGGTTTGAAATTGACCGTGAACGTCCAAACGGGATTCGGGGTAAAGTTTTTGCAGCGATGAAGCTAACTCGACACCAGCACCGGAATCGTCGGAACCGCACTTTCCATCCACAACCAAATCGATATCTGTTAGCGCCAGTGTATCATCCGTGGCTAAGAGTAAATCCCGGACTGCTCCACCCACAATATAAAGTTGCCAGCCGCGGTTTTGGGCAATATTGGCGGCGATCGACAATAATTGCCATAATTCGGGACTGATGCGCGATCGCAACAACTGCTCAACCGATTCGGGCGCGGCACAATAAGACAATTCTGTATTGCTTCCCCTGTCTCGCGCTTTTTGCTGGTGCAATTCCCGCAACACATCAGTCCGAGTCACAATTCCTACCAGTTGACCGTTTTCCAATACTGGCAAGCGGCCGATATCGTATGTCACCATTAAAGATTCAATTTCCGGCAGCAAGGTATCTGGGGCGATCGTTTTTAACTGCCAAGTCATGTAACCCTTCACCGGGGCGTGACTGAAACCGTGGTGCAGGGCAATGTCAATGTCGCGGCGCGAGATAATGCCGGCGAGTCGATCGTCCGCATCGACCACCGAAAGCCCGGAATGTCCGTAACGTAGGAGGATACGGTGAGCTTCCCCCACCGATGTTTCCGGGCGAATGCTCCGCACTGGAGACGACATTAATTCGCGCGCTGTCGGAGGGTGGGGAATTTGAGTTTTGAGTTCGTCAGCTAACTGATTTAAAGTCAGCAGGGGGTCAACATCGCGGGTAGCGAGGGAAGCGGCGCGGGCGTGGCCTCCGCCGCCGAAGGGTTTGAACAATTCGCTGAGGTTTGTTCCTTCGATGCGCGATCGACCGATAATAGTTAATCGATTGGAAACTGGCGATTCTGGAGCGATGTTGCGGTTGTTGTCGTTTTCGCTAAATTTATAAACATTGCCTAACAGCAGAGCATCGGTTTCAGTTAAATCGAGCAAGCGAGAAGCCAGTGAAGAAAGTCCGGGAACATAAGCTTCAGTAGATAGCAGCACCCAGGCTACGCTGTAACCGTGCAAAATTTCCGATCGCAAATTCTTGAGCGCTTCTCTCAGCAAATCTTGCAATTGAGGAGACAAAGCGGGTTCTACATATTCAGCTATTACCCCCAAACTTGCTCCCTGTTCCATCAACCACGCCAAAGCTATTGCATCTCGCGCAGTTGCGCCCTCAAAGGTTAGGGAACCTGTATCGACGTGGATGCCTAGGGCCATTACTGTTGCTTCCGAAGGCAGAAGGCGGAATGGTGTGTCGCTCTTTTCGGCTTGATTTTTGAGCTTTTCGACAATTAATGTCGTGCTGGCTCCGACTGCTTCTATTTGCGTAACTGTAGCGGGGATGTCTGAATGCGCCTCTAGGTGGTGGTCGAAAACAGCAATTTCGTTGAGGTGTGGCAAATCCAGCCACTCGGCTGCTTTTCCCAAACGATCGCGCCCGGAGGCATCAACTATAGTAATCGATCGAATTTTTTGCGGATTGACCGATCGGCGTTCAATCAGTGGGTACTCGTCGCGGTGTAGCGCCAAAAAATCCCGCACTGTCGGGTGACACCCGCCCGTCAATACGATCCTGCTACCGGGGCGCAGCACGCAAAGTCCCACCGCCGCCCCCAAGGCGTCAAAATCTGCTGTTGTGTGGCACAAAACTAAGTCCATAGCCGAAAATCCCGCATCTCTCACTCACAGAGTAGCAATTTCTCGGGCTCTGACACCGGGCGATCGCACTGTAACTTAACCTTCAGCCTGTATCGAATCCAGTTTTCTGTGCTGTAGCCAACAATGATAAAATTGATAAAAATCTCAAAAGTCGCTGACGCCTGTTCGCGCAACGCCCGAATTTGCACGGGTTCTTTCTTATCAATCAACCGACAATCTCTCGATCGACTATCGGGAAACTGTCAAAAACTAGAATTTGGAAGATTTTTTTCGGTTCTGGGAAACTATTTCTGGTCAACGCACGGTTATATCGAAAGGAGAAAAGATGTTATCAATTCTGTTTCAAGTGGTTTTACTGGGTCTGGTACTGCTGTCTTTTGTGATGGTCGTTGGCGTCCCGGTTGCTTATGCCTCTCCCCAAAACTGGAATCAGTCTAAATCCCTGATTTATGTCGGATCGGGTCTCTGGTTTTTGCTGGTTATTGCAGTGGGTGTATTGAACTTTTTAGTCGTTTAATTTCACCCAACTCTATCTAATAAAGAAGGTAAAAGATAGAAGGATGAAGGCATTCACCAGCGATTGAAAGGCATTCGGCAGAAGCTAGGAATTTTCCACACCGCGCGACCCTGTATGTTTTTGTACTTGAGATTCAGATGAGATGCTGCTGCTTTCTGACTTTTGCCTTCTCACAAACAAAACTCTAAAACCTAAAACCTAAAATCTAAACTAGAACACTATGACTGTTTTCGAGGGAACTTTTACTCACACCGAATCTTTGCGATTTGCGATTGTCATCGGTCGTTTTAACGATTTGGTGGTTAACAAACTTTTGGAGGGATGTCAAGATTGTTTGAAACGCCACGGGGTTGATATTAATCCTCATGGCTCTCAGGTGGACTTTTTTTGGGTTCCAGGAAGTTTTGAGATTCCTTTGGTGGCCCGCCAAGCTGCTCTTTCTCACCGCTACGATGCGGTAATTTGTCTGGGTGCGGTAATTCGGGGCCAAACTCCTCATTTCGATTTTGTGGCGGGTGAGGTTGCTAAGGGAATTGCTGCGGCTGCTTTTCAGACAGGGGTGCCGGTGATTTTTGGGGTGGTGACGACTGACACGATGCAGCAAGCTTTGGAAAGGGCTGGAATTAAAAGCAATTTGGGCTGGAATTATGCGATGAGTGCTTTGGAAATGGGCACGTTGATGCGCCAAGTTAAGGGTTTGGGAACACACTCTTACGATCATCGATTAACTACTGGATCTGCTGCTCAAGCGCTTTCGGGTGAAGCAAATCTGGCGATCGCCCCGGATGTATCGTCGGATCAAATCCCCTCGTAAGTTCGGTTAGCAGTATTTGTAAGCTCAAAAAACATCAAGATTTACATCGGGAAAAATCTTAAGACTCTTGTGGGCTGGTAATTATGCCCGCCCCCAAGGTAAAAGTTTCACTGGTGTGGGCCGATCGACAAATTAGACCAATATCTTGCCAATTGGAAATGGGTACTTTGATGCCTCAAGTTAATGGTTTGGGCGGAAATTCTGACCAAGAATTTCAAAGGTGGTACAAGCCCCCGCATTTATCCGTGGAATCAATCCAAAATCTAAAATCTAAAATCCTCCAGCCCCCGCATTTATCTCGCGCAAGTCAATTCTTTAATCTAAAATCTAAAATCTAAAATCGATTGACGATCGATTACCTGCGTCTGCTGCTGTTCAAGTGCTGTCGGGCGATCGCCCCTGATGTATCATCGGATAAAATAGTGTAAGCTGGGTAGCAGTCTGGGGGTATAAATTTGATGGAATTGCGTACTTTTAGCACCTGTAGGTAACAAAAGCGATGACTGTTGTAACTGCGAAAAGATTCTCTATCGAAGAATATCACCGTTTGGGAGAACTGGGATTTTTCGGTCCCGATGACCGAGTAGAATTGATTCGCGGAGAAATTATAAATATGGTTGCTAAAGGTAGGCTTCACTCTGTTTGTAACAGTCTTTTACTTGAGGAGTTAGTCATTTTATTGGCAAGACGCGCTCGCTTGCGCGTACAAGAGCAGATTATTTTATTTACTACTGATAGCGAACCAGAACCTGATGTTGTTATCGCCCGCAATCGCTCTGATAATTATTTATCTTCTCACCCGGAGCCTGCGGATATCTTGTTGGTAATTGAGGTTTCTGATTCTACTTTAAAGTATGACCAGAGAACTAAGTTATCTCTCTATGCGGAAGCTGGCATTTCTAATTATTGGATATTTAATTTGGTTGATAATCAACTGGAACTGCACAGCGAACCTTATCAAAAAAGACAAGGTGATTTCAATTATCGATCCAAACGAGTTGTTCTGCAAAATGAGACTGTTGTAATTCCGGGTTTTCCCGAATTGTCCCTGGATTTATCTTTGGTGTTTCCAGCCTAATTTAAAAGTACGATAAAATCAAGATTATAGAACCCATTTGATCTCTTGAGGACGATCGCTCACAACGGTCGATCGCCCAGATACTGATTTCAGATTCAGTCGATCGGCGCGATCGGTATTTTGATATTAGGGACGCGACATGATACCAAACTTAACTTCCTATGTCAAGGACTGATGGCATTGTTATCACCAGTCCTTGTGTAATATTTGAGCTTTCCGCATACTAATCACCAGACAGAGGAAACCACAACATGATCCAAACCATATCGAAAACAATCACGTTTGATGAGTTCGTTGCTTGGTATCCAGAGAACTCTGTCCATAAGTACGAGCTACACAATGGAGTAATTGTTGAAATGCCTTTAGGAACCGGCCGTCATTCCCGCGTTACAGGTTTCATCCGTTCAAAACTATCAATCGAAATTGACCGCCGCTCCTTACCTTATTCCATCCCCGGCGACTGCCTGCTCAAACCCGTCCGCAACGAGGCGGGCTACCTGCCAGACGCAGTTGTCCTAGACGAAGCAGCTCTGCGCCAGAGAGAACCGCGCTGGGATACGGAATCCATCATCACGATGGGGTCTTCGGTGCGACTGGCTGTAGAGGTCGTCAGTACCAACTGGCGGGACGATTACCATCTCAAATTCGCTGACTACGAAGAAATGGGCATCCCCGAATACTGGATTGTGGACTACCTTGGTTTGGGCGGCCGCAAGTTCATCGGCACTCCCAAGCAACCCACGCTCTCGGTTTGCCAGTTGGTTGACGGCGAGTATCAAATCAGCCAGTTTCGGGGAGATGACCGAGTTGAATCGCTGGCTTTCCCAGAGTTGAGGTTGACTGCCGAGTTGATTTTTCGAGGCGGTCTGCCCTTAACCGAGCCGAGCTAGAAGGAGTGGGGGCGATCGGGTATCAAAAGGATATCAAATGGGTACAAAAGGACACCAATTTTGTGACAAATCGGCGTTTTGTACCAAGTTTTGTACCAAGTTTTGTACCAAGTTTTGTACCAAGTGCTGTTTTGTAAGGACGGGCTATCTAAATTATATCAGCTACAGTTTAATTTGTCAAGGATTAGAGGCAACGTTGCCTGTAATCCTTGTGTAATATTTGAGCTTTCCGCATACTAATCACCAGACAGAGGAAACCGCAACATGATCCAAACCATATCGAAAACAATCACGTTTGATGAGTTCGTTGCTTGGTATCCAGAGAACTCTGTCCATAAGTACGAACTACACAATGGAGTAATTGTTGAAATGCCTTTAGGAACTGGCGACCATTCCGACGTTACAGGTTTCATTTCCGGTGAAATCAATTTTGAAATCAGGCGACTGCAATTGCCTTACTCTATCCCTAGTGATTGCTTGCTCAAGCTTGCGCGTAACGAATCTGGCTACCAGCCAGATGTAATTGTCCTAGACCGAACCGCACTTGCAAGCGAACCGCGCTGGAAAAAAGAATCAGTCATCACGATGGGCTCTTCGGTGCGACTAGCTGTAGAGGTGGTCAGTACGAACTGGCGGGATGATTATTTTTTCAAAGCTTCCGACTATGAAGAAATGGGCATTCCCGAATACTGGATTGTAGACTATCTTGGTTTAGGCGGTCGCAAGTTTATCGGCAATCCCAAACAACCCACTCTCTCGATTTACCAGCTAGTAGATGGGGAGTATCAGGTAAAACAGTTTAGGGGAAGCGAAAGGATTGAGTCGTTGGCTTTTTCAGAATTGAACTTAACAGCAGAGAAGATTTTTCTTGCTGGCTTGCCGAACTAGCAAGTCGAAATTATGCAAAGGGCGTAAGATTGTCGAAGCCTTCCGACGACACCAAAACCTGACAATTGGGTCAAAATCTGGCAGCGAAAAAGCGGGAAAGTACGATCGCACAAAGCCTAAAAATTCTCACCTCGTTCACGATCGCACAAATATCACACAACACCTGCGGACACCACAACAGTCCAGATATTCCACATACACATTGCAATTTTTTTAATTGTGTGATACCATAAAACGTTCTCAAAAATAGCGCAACACTAACTATTACTGCATGGCAACGAAGCCAACGATCGCATTTACTCACCTCGGCTGCGAAAAAAATCGCATCGATACCGAACACATGATCGGCTTGCTGGCTCAAGCGGGCTATCAAGTCGATTCTAATGAAGAATTAGCCGATTATGTTGTAGTCAATACTTGTAGTTTTATCCAAGCGGCGCGAGAAGAGTCGGTCCGCACCTTGGTAGAATTGGCAGAAGCTAATAAAAAAGTAGTGATCACCGGCTGCATGGCACAGCATTTTCAGCAGGAATTGCTGGATGAATTGCCGGAAGCAGTCGCAATTGTCGGCACTGGCGACTATCATAAAATCGTCAATGTTATGCAGCAGGTGGAAAAGGGCGATCGAGTTTCCCTCGTCTCTTCAGAACCTACTTACATCGCTGACGAAACTACTCCCCGCTACCGCACGACATCGGAAGGTGTCGCGTATCTGCGAATAGCAGAAGGCTGCGACTATCGCTGTGCATTTTGCATTATCCCGCACTTGCGTGGAAATCAACGATCGCGGACGATCGAGTCTATCGTCGCCGAAGCTAAGCAATTAGCCTCCGAAGGGGTAAAGGAAATTATCTTAATTTCTCAAATTACCACCAACTACGGCAAAGATATTTATGGCGAACCGAAACTAGCCGAACTACTTCGCGCTTTGGGTGAAGTAGATGTGCCTTGGATTCGGATGCACTACGCCTATCCTACAGGTTTGACTCCGCAAGTTGTCGAGGCAATCCGGGAAACGCCCAACGTTTTGCCGTATTTGGATTTACCCCTGCAACACTCGCACCCGGAAATTCTGCGGGCGATGAATCGACCTTTTCAAGCTGGGATCAATGATGCCATAGTCGATCGACTCAAAGCAGCACTTCCCGGCGCCGTGATGCGGACAACTTTTATTGTCGGCTTTCCCGGCGAAACCGACGAACACGCAGCACACTTGCTGGAATTTGTCAAGCGCCACGAATTCGATCACGTAGGAGTTTTTGTATTTTCGCCAGAAGAAGGAACCCCAGCCTTCAGCTTGCCCCAGCAAATACCAGCAGAAATAATGGAAATGCGGCGCAATTCGGTAATGGCGGCACAACAACCTATATCATTGAAGAAGAATCAAGAATCTGTCGGTCAGGTAGTTGATGTCCTGATAGAACAAGAACAACCAGAGACAGGTGAGTTGATTGGTAGATCCGCTCGGTTTTCCCCAGAAGTAGATGGACTCGTCTATGTGACAGGAGAAGCGCGACTGGGATCGATCGTATCTGTGAAAATTACTGGTGCAGATGTCTACGACCTCTACGGTCAAGTCGATTTTAGATTTTAGATTTTAGATTTTAGATTGACTGCACAGACTCATCTGGGAGATCGATCTTTCTTTTGTCTAAAATTGTGGGATCGACCCTCATGAGTTGACGTGGCACTGTATCCGGTGCTGGGCGGGGTCAAGTGTAAGTGTTGCTGGAACTGTCGCCTGAGACGGTGTGGCGAACAAAAACCCGACACCAGCCAAAAAGGATTAGCAGATTGTGCAGCAAAAGTAACGGTTTGTACAATATTGTGCAAAGATAGGTAGCAAAGGGTTCTAAACTTTTTTAGCCCCTATCTGGCAATCGACGCTCCCCCTCGGGGTGCGGTTATCTCTACAGAACGATCGGAAAATTTTAACGAATTTAATGTTTTGTTTCTGAATGTAAAGAGTTATGATAGTAACAAGCCAGAAATAAGCGGGGAGAATTTGAGATTGCTTCGCCGTCCGCCCTACACCACAACGGTATCCCGAAAGAGTGTTGAGATGGATAGGCGGTAACGGTCGCTGCATCCCCTGCTCAATCCCGCAGGCGACGGATTGCGGGATAGCGCCTGAACCAACAAACCTATTACTACTATGTTGTAGTGAAGTGGGGCTGGCATGATCCTCACTATAAAATGCCTAAGAGGGAAAGCTTGCAAGTACCTCAAAGGAAGTCCAATGTCCTATTTTAAGAATGTTGGAAGCCCATAAGCCGACCGCTGGCGGTTGGTATCGGTGATGTCACAAAATCAAAGACGGCTGTCGAATTGGTAAATTTAGTCACCATCGACGGAGCTGCCCTATACTCGATTGCTATTTAAGAAGGTGCGCGCAGGCGCAGCACCATAAAGAACTCTTATGAGTTCCTGCCGCCGAGCAGAAATCCGCATCCGAGTTGGGCAACTTAGAAGGCTAAGACTCGTTATTAGGAGCATTAATGAATTTATTGTTTGAAGGCTTAGGTCTTTCGGAAGAACTCGTTCTCCATCTGGAAACACTAGGCTTTACAGAACCTACTCCCATCCAAGTACAAGCAATTCCGCACCTGTTAGCAGGTCGCGACGTTGTGGGTCAAGCCCAAACAGGGACAGGCAAAACGGCAGCATTCTCGTTGCCCATCTTGGAGCGGATTGATTTAGATGTAACTGCGGTGCAAGCACTGGTGCTGACGCCGACTCGCGAATTGGCGATGCAAGTAACTGAAGCCATCCGCGATTTGAGCGGCATCAGCAGCGACGGCCCGGTAAAAGTGGGTCGCTCTCTGCAAGTTCTGACAGTGTACGGCGGTCAATCGATCGATCGTCAAATGCAGCGTTTGAAGCGCGGCGTTCACGTCGTTGTCGGTACACCCGGACGCATATTGGATATGCTCAGCCGCGGCAGCCTGAAACTAGACAAGGTAAAATGGCTGGTTTTGGATGAAGCTGACGAAATGCTGAGCATGGGCTTTATTCAAGATGTGGAAAAAATCTTGGATGCAGCACCACAAGAACGTCAAACGGCATTTTTCTCGGCGACGATGGAACCTTCCATTCGGAAACTGGTGGCGCGGCATTTGCGTAACCCAGTCAACGTCACCGTAGAACAGCCAAAAGCAACGCCAAAGCGCATCAGCCAAGGCGTGTACATGATTCCCCGTGGCTGGTCGAAGGCAAGAGCTCTACAGCCAATCCTAGAAATGGAAGACCCGGAATCTGCACTGATATTTGTGCGGACTCGGCAGTCGGCTGCAGAACTCACCAGCCAACTGCAAGCAGCAGGTCACAGCGTTGATGAGTATCACGGTAATTTGAATCAGGCACAGCGGGAACGCTTGCTGCATCGGTTCCGCCAATGTCAGGTGCGCTGGGTAGTGGCGACTGATATTGCGGCACGGGGTTTGGACGTGGATCACTTGACTCACGTTATTAACTACGATTTGCCCGACAGTGTGGAAAGCTACGTTCACCGGATCGGACGCACGGGCCGGGCTGGTCGCGAAGGAACGGCGATTACGCTGATTCAACCGGTCGATCGCCGCAAACTGCGCTTGATTGAACGCCACGTGCGATCGAGCTTGACGGTGCGAAACATTCCGACACGGGCGCAAATTGAAGCTCGTCAGTTGGAAAAGATGCAGGGTAAAGTTCGCGAAGCTTTGGCTGGCGAACGGATGGCATCTTTCTTGCCTCTGGTGTCTCAGTTATCCGAGGAGTACGACTCCCACGCGATCGCCGCTGCTGCTTTGCAAATGGCTTTCGATCAAAGCCGTCCTGCTTGGATGGGCGCTGATTACGCTCAACAAGAAGATCCCCCGATTGGTGGAGAAAACAGCGTCAAGCCTATCTTGATCAAAAAGCGGGCTAAGACTGGTGAGGCGACTTTTTCTGGAGCACCGAGTGCTCCTGTTCCCCAGAACCGCTAATTGGTAGGGTGCACAATGTGCACCTTATTTAGAATTATTGTAGAGGTGCGATCGATCGCACCTCTACTTTTTTTTAGGGGTAATATCAAATCCGTTGAGCTCGGAATTATTCATCTCTCTCTTCTCTTCCTCTGTGCCCTCTGCGCTCTCTGCGGTTTAATTATTCCAAAACAACATAAGTCAATATGCAAGTTAGCGATCGCGCTAACTTGCATATTGAATCATGGTTAACTCTATTTGTTTGAGGGTAAGCTGTCAAACATCTAAACTGCATTAACTAAGTTACCTTTATTTTTTATTTTTCGGTTCCATTTCATAATTAGTC
>NZ_JAUBOZ010000104.1:0-958 GCF_036700475.1 Microcoleus sp. T2B6
TTTGGACGGGCGGGACGCCCATCCCACTTTCAAGAGTGGAAGTTATTTAATTCTCATTCCTTACGCTGTTGTGGGGAGTATGGGTTGGGCCGGAGATCCCGCCATCAAGCTTAAATTTAAAGGGAAAATAGCTTATGGGGTCACAACCCAGAATATTTTTGGCCTAAACTGGGTTTTTTGCATAATTTCTCCACAAAAAAGGGAGAAAAGCCGTTTTCTTTTCCCCCAAGTTTTCCTTGTGCCTCAAGCGCGAGCTCAAAACTATTCCAAATTCGAGTCGGGGTAGTGATTGCGAATTTGTTCGGCTTCGGGACAATCGTCAGAAACTAGGGGTTCGCAGTTAGTTCGGGATACCGAAGCCAACTTCTGAGACACAGATCCAATACTTTCGAGACGCACCATTTCTTCCCAGGAGCTGATTTCGTCTTCTTCGTCGGTTTCGTAGCGCAGCGTGACTAGATCCCCTTCAATATCTAGGATACGAGCGCGCTCTATCCAACGTTGCTGATCTCGAAGAAAAATAGAAACCTCACGACCATCACAACAGAGTTGATAGATTTTGCGCTGTAGCATTTGTCAGTTCTCCTGCGCAGTGTAACTTGCTTAAAATATGGTCTGTTTACCGTAACGTACTTTGGGTTTTACATCGGAAGGCACAGCCGTATGGACTGGCCAGTTTCACGTTTTCCGCAACTTTTGTACCGATGGGAGTTACCAAATTTGATTTTACCACCAAATCTATCGAGTACGCCATTTATCCAATTACAGGTTTTCCAGTCAGTGGCATCCCTCGTGAGAGGCATTTGCCAGCATAGATCCGAGCATTAGGACTTGACGACGGCACCCCATTAACAGCGACAATAACAACAGACTCTGCCTCAAAAATCTCGCTCTCTTTTGCCTCAAGTCCCCCAGAAACAAGAGTGTTTCGACGATTGTTCGATCGCCCGCTAACCCC
>NZ_JAUBOZ010000104.1:1058-27275 GCF_036700475.1 Microcoleus sp. T2B6
GTCAAGGCTCAATCTCAAATCTCAAATCTCAAAGCGAAAGCTCTAAAGCGACACTCAAACAGCGACAATAAAAACAGGCTCTGCCTCAGAAATCTCGCTCTTTTCTACCTCAACTCCCCCAGAAACAAGAGTGTTTCGACTTTTGTTCTGGTTCCGAGTACCCTGTGTCAACTCAATCTAAAATCTAAAATCTAAAATCTAAAATCGATTGTTCGATCGCCCCCTAACGCCGTCAAGGCTCAATCTCAAATCTCAAATCTCAAAGCGAAAGCTCTAAAGCGACACTCAAACAGCGACAATAAAAACAGACTCTGCCTCAGATATCTCGCTCTCTTATGTCTCAATTCCCCCAGAAACCTCTTGTTGGGAGGTTATTTGTACCCCCCAGTACCCCCTCTGAACTCAATCTAAAATCTAAAATCTAAAATCTAAAATCGATTGACTGGAGTGTGATAAAAATCACTGACAGCAGGCAGCCCCTAAATGTAGAAAATGGTGGCGGCCAACAACTAGCTTCAAAACGGGCAGCGGAACCTGTGGCGGTTAAGCTAAAAGAATTGCGGTTCCGTTCAAAACAAATTGGAGTCATCGCTCGTGCGTATTAAGGAGGCTAATTGATGGTGTACGCAGAAAATTGGTCGCAGCCGTCTATCTTGGAACTAGCGCGATCGGGCAACTTTCAAGCCCTGAATTACTGGATTGACAGCTTGCTGCGCCCCGAAGGGATTTATGCCCGCGTCGAACAGGCTCAGGCCGGCTGCGTCCAAATCATCGTAGAATTCCAGCGCGAATTTGCGCCAGATACTACATTACTGGGGAGCACTCTCCGGGAAGGCTTAGTCAAATTTATTTGCCACCAACTCTGGAGACTCAACTCGCCAGCAGTAGAAGGAGTGCGAATTCACGCGCGCTTGGCTGGGGATGCAGACATTCTCTGGAAACAGTCAGTGCGAATTGTGACTCCGGCAAACCGCCAGCGGCGGCGTTACCGTTCCCTACCGGTCGTCGATTGGGTTAAATTTAAAACGTATCGTTCTCTGCTGCTAGTGGGATCGGCACTTGCCTCATTTATTTTAGGGTGTTGGGTCAGCTACCACGAAGCTCTGACCCTGCAGTCAGTATCTCCCGTATCCGGCTACCAGCAAGCTGCTGTAATTTCGGGGCCGCCTCCAAAACGTGCGGATACGGTGCAAGCAGCCTTAGAAGTAGTACCAGTAGTACAGCAAAAGCAAGTTGCTAATCCTTACGACCCAACAGTAACGCTGATGTTCGGAGGAAATGTGAATCTATCGGATGCGCTCGGAGCATCTGCTGCCAACGATCACCAATGGGCTTTCGCCAATATGGACGAGTACCGGCAAGCAGATGTGGCGATGGTTAACCTAGAAAACTCCCTGACTCGCTCTACATTGGGCTCTGGCAAAAAACAATTAAATTTTAAAGCCGATCCAGAATCGGTGAAAGTATTAACAGCCGGAGGAGTGGATATTGTCAATCTGGCAAATAGCCGCGCTATGGATTACGAGGAACCGGGGCTGGTGGAGACTATGAATACTCTAGATAATAGTGGGATTCAACACCTGGGAGCCGGCAGAGATATTAAAGAAGCGAGGCGTCCAGATATTATTGAAGTTAAGGGTCAGCGGATTGCCTACCTCGGTTATTACGATGCCGAGCTTAACGTCGCCGACCAAGGGAAAGCGGGCACTAATCCCCGCCGCAACAATCGCGTGGCCGAGGATATTCGAGCTCTTAGGGGTCAGGTAGACTGGATTATTGTTAATTACCACTGGGGAGTCGAATTGGCAGATTATCCGGGGGACTGGCAGATTGATTTGGCTCGGTTCACGATCGACCAAGGAGCTGATTTGGTAGTGGGACACCATCCCCAGGTACTGCAAGGTGCAGAAATTTACAAGGGCCGCCCGATAGTTTACTCGCTGGGTAATTTTATATTCGGCCCGAATGCTCGCAGGGATTACGATACCGCAGTCCTGAAAGTATCGCTCAAAGACAGGAATATGAAGGTAGAGTTTCTGCCTGTGGAGGTGAAAAAGTTTCAGCCGAAGGTGGTGAAGGGAGCAGCAGCAGATCGCATCCTCAAACGCGTCGAGCAAATTTCTAGTATTTTCGATCGACCGATGCCATCTTCTGTAGTTCTCGATTCCCTAGTCCAGCCAGGATCGGCATCAAAAACTCCAAATTCTCCCTTGCCAGGAGCAGCCAAGAGCGGTACATACCAGCCCGGGCGAGGTTCCGGGGGAGCCTCCGGTGAACGCAATCAGCAAGGCCCCGGACAACCCAAACCTACTTTGATTTTGCCGGCTTTGCCGGCTGCGCCCCAACAGCCGGACAACTCCTCATTTTTCCCGAACGGGACGGGGCCTGCAATTGAATCAAACCCACCTCCGAATCAAAATTTGCCCCCGCGCATCTACCCCACTCAACCTCAAAATCCCAGCCGGGAACCAGATCCGTTTACAAAAGAGCCATTCATCAAAGAGCCGTTTATTTCGCCCCCATCTCCCAGTCAAGGAGCAGTGCCGAGTCCCCAAAGCTATCTTCCCCCCAGTCGGCCAGTATCTTTTGAAGTCGCACTCAAAGGGCAGCCGACCTCAGCGATCGTTCCAGCTACCAGCAGCAACCGCTCCAAGCAGCGGATCGCCCTGCCCCCTATAGCTAGGAGCATTGGTTAGCCGGTGGCGGCCGGAGCGAGGATGCCGGGGAGGATAGGGGCGGTAATGGGTGAACATCAACATACTAGCGACCAATTATTAACGATCGATTTACTGACAACCAATGATCAATGACCTACTACCAATGACAAATGTGTTTGCGATCGCGCTCAAGCAAAAGCAGTACAAAACCTATATCCTCTCCGACGAAACCGCTAACTCTACTCTAGAAGTTGTGCCGGAACGGGGCGGTATTGCCACTAGCTGGCTGGTTGAAGGCAAAGAAATCTTCTATTTGGACGCGGAACGGTTCGCCAATCCCGATCTAACTGTACGTGGCGGGATTCCCATCCTGTTTCCCATCTGCAGCAATCTCCCCGATAATACTTACACCCACAAGGGAGTGGAGCGTAAGCTCAAACAGCACGGCTTTGCTCGAGACTTGCCTTGGACAATAGGCGAACAAGTTACCGAGGGTTGCGCCGCCCTTACCCTGATTCTCGACAGCAGCGACAAGACGCTGGCTGTTTATCCCTTTGATTTCCAACTAGCCTTCACATATCAGATTAAAGGCAATTCTTTGGAAATTTTTCAGCGATACACCAATCTGTCTGCCGAACCCATGCCGTTTTCTAGTGGTTTGCATCCCTACTTTTTGGCGCCGGACAAATCTAAGCTCCGCTTTGAGATTCCGGGGATGCAGTACAGAGATCACAACACCCACCAAAAGGGTTACTTCACTGGGGTTTTTGACCCGACGCTGGATGAAATTGATGTTTCCTTTGACGAGCTCACTGGTCTTGCTGCTACTGTCACTGACGCGGCGACCGGCTTGCGGCTCACCGTCAGTTACAACTCCAGCTATGGGAAGTTGGTTTTCTGGATGGTGAAGGGCAAGGATTTTTACTGTTTGGAACCTTGGACTGCTCCTCGAAATGCCCTCAACACTGGCGAACACTTGATTTATTTGCAGCCGGGAGCGACTTGCGAGATGCTGGTTCGCATGACTGCAAATTTTATTTAACAAAACACTTGCTATTTCAAATGAGGGGTGCTACTATTAGAAATTGTGTGCGGTAACAATGTTTTCGCGGGTCGCTAGCTCAGCGGTAGAGCATTCGGCTTTTAACCGATTGGTCTCGGGTTCAAATCCCGGGCGACCCATAAAAATTTGTGAGTTAAAAATTTTGAGTTTTGAGTGGAATGCTTGGAACTCAAAATTTTGTTTGTTGAACTTTTTAGTAAATCTGGAAAGATAGTGCGCGATCGGTGGCAAATTGTCTTAAGATTATCGTAAGAATTGAGCTTGTCCAAAATTCACTGCCCAAAAATCACAAATAATTAGGAGGAATATCTATGGCGCTTGTACCTATGCGATTGCTGCTCGACCACGCGGCTGAAAATGGTTACGGCCTACCGGCTTACAACGTCAACAACATGGAGCAAATCCAAGCGATCATGCGCGCTGCTGACGAAACCAACAGCCCTGTGATTCTGCAAGCTTCTCGCGGCGCTCGCTCCTACGCTGGCGAAAATTTCCTGCGCCACTTGATTTTGGCAGCAGTTGAAACCTATCCTCACATTCCCATTTCCATGCACCAAGACCACGGCAATGCCCCCGGCACTTGCTATTCTGCCATGCGCCAAGGTTTCACCAGCGTCATGATGGACGGTTCTCTGGAAGCGGATGCTAAGACTCCCGCTAGCTACGAGTACAACGTTCAAGTTACTCGCGATGTGGTGAATGTTGCTCATTCGATCGGCGTTAGCGTTGAAGGCGAACTGGGTTGCTTGGGTTCTCTGGAAACAGGAATGGGCGAAGCAGAAGACGGCCACGGCTTTGAAGGTGCGCTTTCTCACGATCAGTTGCTGACAGATCCTGAACAAGCTGTGGATTTCGTTGAGCAAACCGGCGTTGATGCTCTAGCAGTCGCGATCGGCACTTCTCACGGCGCTTACAAGTTCACTCGCAAGCCGACTGGCGAAATTTTGGCAATCAGCCGGATTGAAGAAATTCACCGCCGCTTGCCGAATACTCACTTGGTAATGCACGGTTCATCTTCTGTGCCCCAAGAATTGCTGGAAATCATCAACAGCAACGGCGGCAAAATCCGCGAAACCTACGGCGTACCTGTGGAAGAAATCCAAAAGGGCATCAAGTGCGGCGTTCGCAAGATCAATATCGATACTGACAACCGTTTGGCGATTACCGCTGCGGTACGCGAAGCTTTGTTTGCGAAGCCCGATGAGTTTGACCCCCGCCACTTCTTGAAGCCGTCGATCAAGTATATGCAGAAGGTTTGTAGCGATCGCTATAATTCTTTCGGTTGCGCCGGTCACGGTACAAAGATTAAGCAAGTGTCTTTGGATGATTTTGCAGCTAAGTATGCTAAGGGCGAATTGAGCTCTTCTGCTAAGAAGACTGTGGCTGTTTAAGAATTTTAGGTTTTAGATTTTAGATTTGTCTGAGGTCTAAAGTTAGGATTGCCGGGTAGCTTTGAAGTTGCCCGGTTTTTGTTTTTGGAACTTTATCAAAAATTGGGTTGAAAACCCCATCCTTTTAGAATGACTTTTTCTTGCCCTGAGTATATTGTATTATCAGAGCAAGAAGAGAGTTTAAATCCCATTGCGGGGAAAAGTGAATTGCAACTTATATCGAACTCAGGTTAATATTAAGTAAGCAACAGTTGAGGATGTAATTTATGAATAGTGATTTGTTTCGCAAGATTACTCACACACTCAAACAGCAATTTCCGAAGGCTACTGATGAATCTCTGATGCAAAAAGCGCATGAGATGTATGAAGCTGAAATGCAACGAAGGTCAACGCTTTCTGGAGCTGAAAAGCTTCGCGCAAAACTTGAAGACAAACTTCTTTGAAAATTTTATTGGGAGAAACTGTCTGATCGTGACGCTGAAGACACCATATTTACTATCATTGTGTAAGTCCTATTTGCAAAGATTCTGCTGCGGCGATCGCAGTATCCCTATTTTTGATTACAATGAAGCTAATTTTCCTTGGAAATTCAACGGTTTGAATCAAAGGTGAACGAATGGCAAAGGTTATTGCAGTTACAGAAGCCATTAAAAGCCTGGCTGAGGCTGAATCAAGGTTGAATTTGAGCCGAACTGAGGATGAGGCTTTTTTTACCGAGTGGCAAACCCAATTGCCAAGTCTCAGCGATTCTGAACAGACTGCTTTGGATACGCTACGACGCAGATTGCTATATCATAGGGCCGATGGAGAATTGTTAGAAGGGGCAGTGACTTTGCTGGTGGCATCACCTTTGTTAGAACTGGCGGGATTCTAAGATCCACCTTTCAGGATGAAGGCTGAAGCTGCTATCGAAATTGCGATCGATGATGGGGAAGAAACCCTGCGCGGACGAATTGATATTTTGATTTTGCCTTGGCAGCTTTGGGTAATGGTTTTGGAGTGTAAGAAGACTACGATTGCGACGCGATCGGCATTACCCCAAGCATTAGCATACATGATGGCAAATCCTGATTTGGATAAACCGAGATTTGGTATGTTGACCAATGGCGATGATGTGTTGTTTGTGAAACTCAGGGTTCAACCTACACCCAAATACGGGTTATCGCGGGCATTTTCGATTTATAGTGTGCGAAGTGAATTGCGATCGGCTTTTCAAGTCTTGAAGCATTTAGGGCAAGGCATCACTACCGTTTAATACCAATTCTCGCCTCCAGAAAGCAACAATGATGAGTGTTGGCTTTGTTTCCTGAAAGACTGTATGCACCGGTGCGTCGCTGGGAGATTGTCGCTATGATTGAGGATTTTTGAGAGCGCCGCACCCTACAGCTACTGTTGCATGAGTGTTGAGAATTACTATAAGTTAAGGGGAAGGGCGCACAACACGAATTAGTTTACCTTGCAAAGATTCTTCTGCTGTAATAGCCGCGTTGATTCGGTTAGCCAGCGCTTCCCAATTGCGATCGTTCGTACAGGCGATAATGCCAGCATGAAGGGGCTGTATCCGATGCAGCCGAAAGAAATCTTTACGGTTTTCGGTAATGACGGCACGTTTTTCGCTAGTAGCAAAAGCTAAAACATCCGGGTCAGGAATTTTCTGATTCGCTCTGCCTGCTTCTTGGACAGTCAAAACATCATGTCCTAAAGCTCTCAGTAATTCTACAACAGGATAGGGGTATTGCTCATCGGCATAGAGACGTGCCATCTGCTACAAATCCTCGTCCATCACTTCATCGTTTTCCCGAATTTCTGTTTCAATTTCATCGGAGAAAGCTTCGGCGTATGCCCAAGCGTTAGCAATATCAGTCGCAGATAGCGATAGATAGCTTGTGAGTAAATCAGCTTCGCTGTAGCCAATGCGACGAGCTTCTACAAGTCCCCAAACGGTGATGCGAGTTCCAGCTATGCACGCACTCCCGCCACAAACATCAGGCGTTTTTTCAATACCGCGCCAAGGAGTAATTTTACCTTGAGATAGGAGTTGAACGACTTGAGCTTTTTCGTCGTCAGAGAGTGCCAGCAGTTGAGGCTCTAATTCTTTTAGCGTCATGGCAAACAATGGAATTGCGACTACCGATCATTCTATCGAACCGATCGCCCCATTTACCCGATCGCCCATTGTCACTCCTCGTAATTTGGGTGAAGCGCGGGGAATGCAAGCAACGGTTGTATCAATTACACTGCACGGGCGATCGCCCTCCCCATACGCTTGCTTTGACAACTCAAGCTTTGAAATGTTCTATGGTACTATAACGCAGCAGATGATCCAGGTTATTTGTCAAGTTTTTTCCCACAAAAACTTGACAATTTAGAAAGTGGTGAGAATAATGGGATTAAAAGCCTGACCTGGGATTCAAGAGATGAAAAGGAGTCAAGTCAACACAGCAGAGTTAATTCGCAGACAGATTGAGGAACGGGGAGAAGGCTATTGGCGGCACTCTGACTTTTCTAACCTGCCGTCAACTGCGGTCAGCAAAGCACTTTCCCGAATGGCGGAAAACGGAATTTTGGAGCGAGTCAGCAAAGGACTATACTATCGATCGCGCCCGACTCGATTTGGTCGCAGTCGTCCCTCTCCAAGCGATATCCAAAAACTGCTGACAAAACAGAACTTGCATCCGGCTGGACTGAGTGCGGCTAATTTATTGGGGTTTACCACTCAAAACGCAATTCAAGGTGAATTTGCTACCTCAGCGAACAGTGTCCCCCGCACTATAATTGGTTCTCGCGCCCGACTCCACACTCGCAGACCTGAAACTTGGAATCGCTTAGAAGCAACTGATGCAGCAATGCTTGATTTTTTAAGGTCTAGGGGTAAGTTGAGCGAGTTGTCTCTGACGGAGACTAAGCAAAGGTTGCTAGACTATTTTCGAGAAGGATCTCGCTTTGAACGTTTGCTTGCAGTTGCAGATGCGGAACCGCCGCGAGTACGAGCTATGCTGGGTGCGATCGGACAGGAACTCAGAAAGAGTGTTAAAGAGCTAGAAAAACTCCGAAAAAGCCTAAATCCAGTCTCTCGGTTTGATTTTGGTAAATTCAGCAATCTGAGTTATGCCAAGGAGTGGCAAGCCGAGTGAAAATGTTTGAACATCCTGATTTCCGCGATGCTGTCATCGCAGCTAGGGAACATTTCGATCGCTTTGGACTCACCGAACAATTCATCGAGAAAGATTACTATGTCACCTCGGCGCTGCGAATTGTGGCGAATCAGTGGCGTACTCAAGTCATTTTTAAAGGCGGAACCAGCCTCTCGAAGGGGTGGAAAGTGATAGAACGATTCTCGGAGGATATCGATCTGTTTTTGAACAAACAGGCATTCGTTCCTCCCCTTGGTGCAAACAGAATTGACAAAGAATTAGCAGCAATCGAAAGTGCTGTGGGAGAGCATCCTGCTTTGACGCTAGAACCTGATTCGTCCAAGCGGAAGCGGGGGGTTTTTCGCAATAGCTATTTCAGCTACACTCAGCAATTTTCGGGCAATCAGGCGATCGCCAATCGTGTATTCTTAGAAATGGGAACTCGCAGCGGCACTTATCCTACGCAGACTGTACAACTGTCTTCCTATGTGGCTGAATTTCTGCGTGAAATTGGGCAGAGTCTTGATACTGAAGATGAATTGCCTTTCTCTATGCTATTGCTGGACTTTCGGCGTACCTTTGTTGAGAAACTGTTTGCAATTCACTCTAAAGTAGTGAAGATTCAGCAGGATGGGCAATCAATTGGAATCTACGCCAGACATTACTACGACCTGTTTTGTTTAGCTCAAAATTCCGAAGTGCGCCAAATGTTCCAAACTGATGAATACAGCCAGATTAAAGAGGATTGCGATCGCATTAGCCGCGAACACTTCCCAGATTATCAGCCGCCGTCAGCGATGAATTTTTCCAACAGTTCGGCTCTCTTCCCAACAGGAGAACTGCGTCAAACTATTGCTAGAGAATACGAACAGCAGTGCGGTAGACTCTGCTATGGAAATTATCCATCATGGGGGGAAATTGAAGCTTGTTTTGAAGAATTTCGCGATCGGCTTTGACTGTTGAGCCTGAAGCATATCGTTGGTTATAACTGAGATGTTGCACCATTCTCAATTAGCCGTAGGGGCGGGTTCGCCAACAGCCTTAAAGCTTGCAAATAGGTTCTATAAACCCGCCCGACCCCACGAAAAATCCTCTTATTGATATTGCTGCAAGATGCCAGTTATAACCCAATACGGTTCAGTTAAGCTCGATCCCCCCTAGCCTAGGGCGGGCACTCTTGACACCGCCCCTACGAAGGGGAGTAAGCTGTTCGGCATTTAAAGGACTTGCGTAAGGTGCGTCAGCATCTAAGGTTTTCCGTTTCAGCGTAAGGGTTCGCTTCTGACGCACCCTACTAGCCTCGTTACTGGTTTAAATGCTCCACAGCTTAGGGGGTGGGACAAGAAATTACTCTTGCGTCCCCCAACAATCAGGGGGATTTAGGGGATCTCGCCCGGAATAAATAGTTTTAACCCAAGCGTATTGGGTTATAACCCTTTGATATATTCCCTGATTACTGGCGGCAGAGTGTAAAAATTTGCTTGTTGTTCTATCCAGGAGCGCCGCGATAGAGATTGCAAGGCATTTAGCAAATCTGAAGCCGGAATTCTGTCATTTTCTAGCAATTTTGCCCGGTTGATGGGCTGGCTTTCTTTCGCTAACAAGGAGATTACTTGTTTTTCTAGTTCGGATAGGCGATCGAACTGTTGCTGTAAAACATCTTTCAAATCTTCCGGCAACAATATCGTATCATTTGGTAATAACTCTGTCACGCCTCCTCCCAAGTCTTGAATCAGATTCGCCACGCTTTTTAACCATAGGGGGTTGCCTTGGTAGCGATGAATGAGTGCTTCACTGTTGTCGCTTTCTTCTAACCCATAATCTCTGAGTATTTCCCGTCCGGCGGCGATGTCTAAACCTTGGAGTTGTAAGGTGCGAATAGAAGTATTTTGGCTTTTAACTTGAGTCACTTCTCTCGGTTGTTCCCAACCGATTAACATACAGCAGCTTTGATGGGATAATTTTTCTATTTGTTTGAATAAGGTGCGATATTCTTGGGATTCTGGTTTATATTTTCCTGCAAATTCGCCGCTACAGAAAAGGTGGTGAACGTCATCTAAGACTATTAAACAGCGATGGTTTTGTAAATACTTAATCAGCGGTAAGGGTTTCTGGTTTGTTGGGGATGAATCTTGTTTTTCGGAATGGGAAAAAAGCTGTATTAGGTTAGATTTAAATTTTTCTAGGGTGGGGAATTCGTCTAGTGTGTACCAAACTGCGTACTCAAACTCGTCTTTAATTTGTTGTACGAGTTGTACTGCTAGGGATGTTTTGCCGATACCGCTGATGCCGGTGAGGGTGATGAGGCGGCAGTGTTGTTGTAGAATCCAGGTGGTGAGGGTTTGGAGTTCGGGCGTGCGATCGAAGAAATCACCCAACTCCGGCATTTCGCTTAAATCTTGATGTAGAGTTTTGGTTTGTTTTGGGTTAGCTGTTTCCTGATTTGGTGGCTGTGAGTTTGGTACTTCTGGTGGGTGTCTAGCTTGTCCGCAAATGTTGAAAATACTGCTCACTACAACATCTTGTGCAAAGTTTACGACATTAGAGTTTTGCAACCTCTCCATTGTGGAGCGAAAATTCGATTTACTGACTTTTTCCCCAAACTCTTCTGAAAGTATCTGCCATAATTCCGATCCGATTTCCCTGATGCGACTTTCAGAACAGTTAAAATCTTTTGCTATTTCTTTGTATGTCTCGCGTTGTAAAGTTCCCCGCAGTACCGCTTCCTGTAAATCGTCAAGGTGCTGACCTGTTTTCTCGAAAACTATGCGATCGGCGACATTTAACATTTCTTTAAGATTCATCTGGCAGGGAGATGCGAGAGTTTTGTGTATTGTAGCTCACAACTGCCAACATTTTCGTACATTTTCGTACATTGTTGTACAAACCTAGATTAAAGTAAAAGTAAAAGCGAGGGAGAATTGGCGGCAAAATAGAACTTTTTTGGGCTAGACAAACCTTGAATTTATTAAGGATAATGGAACAAGTATTAAAAGGATAAAGTGATTTATGAATTGGGAAGATTTTGCCAGCAAAGCAGGTGAAGAAGTTGTAGAAAATGTTGTAGAAAAAACTATGGGAATTAATGGAAATACAGTCAAAACAGTCAAAGCGGTTGCAGAAACTGGTGCTGCGGTAGGTGCGGCTGCCAGTGCTGCAACAGGGTTGACTGTTGCAGCAACTTCAGGAGCAGGAATTACTTCGGGTTTAGCAGCAGCAGGTGGTGTGGTTGGTGGTGGTATGGCGGCGGCTCCTGCGGTATTAGCAGCAGGCCCTGCTTATCTGGGGGCAAAAATAATGAATGAAACTTTGTTCAAAGAGCAATCGAACTTGTCTGAGGAAGAGAATGATGCTCGTGCAGCGGCAAGAACAGCTACAAACATTGGGGCTGCTGCTGGTCTAGTTGGTGCTGGTGCTGTAACGGTAGCTGGCGGTGCCTCTGGTGCTGCAATTATGGGCACCCTTGCGGGTATCGGTGGCGTTGTCGGGGGAGGCGCAATTGCTGGTACTGCCATAGTTGCTGCTGCACCTGTTGCTGCGGCGGCTGCTGTTGGATACGGAATATATAAACTGTTTGGAGGTAAAGGGTAAAGATAGTTAGTTCAGTTTGAATTAGTAGGTTGGGTTTCCTGTTGCAACCCAACCTTCATCAGCGTTTAGTCTGGCTTTAGTATTTCCTCGCACCTCGCAGCAAATAGCAGAAAACTGCGAGCAATTGAGAAGGTAAGCTTGGCTATGTATATGCAGCAAATATTACAGCGTTGGGTTATAGGTTCTGTTTCGTAGCTTTGGAGTATACGGATGTTTGGTTGGCTATCTGAACTATTTAATTGGTTTTTCAGACTATGGAATCGGTTGGATGATAAAACGAAAGGTAAAATTATAGAGGAAGTTGTCAAGTCATTTGAAAAGCTGCTTCGTTCTTTTTATGGTTCGTGGAAAAATCGGCATACCAAGTGAGAATAAGTGATGAGTAATTTTAAGGAACTTATGGATGAGATTGAGCAATCACCTACTCAATCAGTGATGAGTAATTTTAAGCAATTTATGGATGAGATTCAGCAATCACCTACTCAATCACTGCCAGAATCTGATTTAACTCTTCCATCCCTTCAAAGGGCTTTAACAGCAGGAACTTTCCTTATGTTGACGCCATTCTCATTTTCCAATAATGAAAAGCAAAAATTCTCAGAAGAGGTGTCGAGCTTAATTCAGAATGAATCTTTTTTATCTGACTTCAGCAATCAAATTGGTGAACCTTTGGAGCAGGAATCTGAAGATGACTTCGTGAAACGCGGTAGCAATAGGTTAAGAAAGATGCTTTATGATAGATTTGGCATCAAAGGTTGAATGGATATAATGCTCAGGTCTGTCGAAGTAGTCGCAGCATAACTTAGTGCGATCGCCCACCAAGCATATTCTATTAACCCTCGTGTTACTCAACCTCTTTTTCCACTCACACTCTGAGCCATTTTCACCATTTCAAAGGGCTATGGTTGCACTCCCGGCGTGAAGCGTAGCTATCCAATAAGGAATCGTCCGAGCAAAAAAAGGCCGATCGCCATTAAAACACGAGTTTAAAGGCTAAAATAAATGTATGTAATCTTAAACAAGCGATATGCCACTCAGCGAGCTTTTACCCACCGTCGATCAATTATCTCATCAAGATAAACTGCGACTCATTCACTTTCTCCTACTTGCAGTTGCCAAGGAACAAGGATGCAGCCTAGAACCGGCTGAAGATACTAATTCAGAAAATGTACTTCTGAATCAACTAGCATCAACGAGTGCAGTTGTATGGTCTCCACAGGCCGATCGAGAATCAGTTCAAGCATTATCAGAACTTCTACTTGCCGCCCAAGAATCAGCTCATGCTTAATAGTCAGCGATTTCCATTTATAGAGCGAATTGATAGCCTAGGGCGATCGAGTATCATGCCATATTTGCCAATCACTCTCTCCAACGGCAGCAACTCCGTAGAAGTGATGGCATTGTTGGATACGGGTGCAAGTGTCAACGTTTTGCCTTATCAGATTGGTCTACAACTAGGGGCAACATGGGAACAGCAAACCGTTCCTATTCAATTGAGTGGGAATTTGGCTCACAGTGAGGCGCGGGGATTGGTGCTTTCGGCTACAGTTGCTCAGTTTTCGTCGCTCTTGCTGGCATTCGCTTGGACTCGTTCGACAGATGCACCTGTAATCCTTGGACACCTCAACTTTTTCTCGGAGTTTAATGTCTGTTTTTTTCGTCACGAGTTAGCTTTTGAGCTTTACCCAAGAGAAAAATGAATTGTTTAAGCAATATGCGATCGCCCTTTCTTGTTTCTGATGAGATATCGCCTAAAATGAAAGGGCGATCGCCCTTTGTTTTTTCTGATGAGCGATCGCCCCATCACGCATCAAGAGCGATCGATGTCTGCAACCAAAAGCATCAACGTTAGTTTTAACTCACTGCAAATTCTGTGAACTGACGCATATAAGGTGGATGAAACCCAACCACAATGTCCGACTTCGGCACACCTATATTAACCAGCTCTTGCCCTAAATCGATTTCTGTTCCATTCTGCTGAATCCAGATTTTGTCATCCTTAATATCGAGATGTATAGGACAACCGTAAACTCGCTGTTTGTTATCCCAACCCACTCGAACAACTTGATAATGATTGTGTTCTGTGTCAAAAACAACTTGCACATCCACTTCTCCATAAGAAGGCTTGTAGGCAGCATATTTCGTGAGAATTTGTTTGATACAATCCCGATACTTTTCTATTTTTTCCATAAAACTATTACCTCTTCTTCTACGTCATAAACCAATAATTTTAACTGGTAATCTTCCACAACAGCGGTTGTAAATTCTCGCTTGAAGAAATCGTTATACGCCGTCAAAGGAATTGCCAAAAATAGCTGACGTTGGGGGTCTTTAAACTTGAGTGCTATACGGTAGTTGATAAATTGTCCAACCGCTAAATGAAAATCTGTTATCGGTGAAGTATTCAAAAAGCTCTTGATTTATACAGCAATTTTCTCGCCCTGCCGTTGGGCTGCCAGCAGACGTTCCGCCCCCAGATCGATTAACATATCAACTCCACCCACACTGATGGAAAGTGGGTCATCTGTAATCTGCCAACCGTCCTTTTGCAACGCAATCTTCACAACATCATGAAATTTATCCTTTGCTGACATAAAGCCCTGATGACAAACAATTATAATTATAGTGGCATTAATTGAGATGTGTGAGTGCAGTTCAAATTGTTGACTCACCAAATCAAACCTCGCGTGCGAGATCCCTCTCGTAAGGTTTGTCCAAGAGAGTGCGATCGCCCTTCACAGCAAATACTAAACAGTGCGATGATTGTACAGAGTGCGATGCTTGAGTTAAACAAAAGATCGATCGCCCTATGGACAAAGATTTCTGCTAAAGTATAGCGCGTACTTAAATCAAACAGCCTACACTTGTGGAAAGTATTCCACACGAGCCCTTAGTAGTTCGTGGCGGTCGTAATCGCAAGCGAAGATATTAAACGCAGCACGGCAACTCACCCCAGCGGTATCACGGGAATTTCTGTAGAATGTGCAGTAGGATTATCTGTAGCAGAGTTAGCAGAGACAATCCCTCATGGACAAGTTGGTGTGACCACAGTGGGTGAGGTTCGATCGTCCGATGGAGATGTCATCCGTACTTCTGGCCGGAGCCCAAATCATGCAACATTAACTGGTTTAATACCAGAACAAGTAAGTCTGCTGCTGACACCCACGATTCCTAATCCATCACAACAATCATCCTAAGTAAACTAAAAATATGAAATATCCCAGAATCTTTGTAGATTTTCATAATGCGGATGAACAAGGTCGCCTTCGCCTAAATTGCGTTGGTACGATTGAAGATTTGAGTCGCCAAAATATTAAGTTGGAAGATGGTCAATTGCTAGCATTGTATGACGAAGAGTTAGAAGTCGATGGCGTAGTGCAATATTCAGAAGAGGAAAGTCTTTGGGTTGCAGTAATTGATTGGAAGCAAATTAGGCAGGTAGAGGATATGCTTGTTCAAGCAAAAGTCTAGTGCGATCGCTAGCTAAATGCGGGTATCAAGTAAAAGTTTCATTCCAAAACTTCCCACAGTTCAGCGACAGGAGCAATTAAATCTCCTAATATTTCACCGCTTCCTTTCATTGCACCAAAGGTGGGGCGTTGAGCTTGGGTGGTCGCAGGATAAATAATCACTAATGCTTTTCCTTCATGGATGACGGTTAGAGGGGTTTTGGTACGTTCGACCTCTATAAGTAGAGTCTGGAGGGTTTGAGGTAATTCAGTCGTGGTAATTTGTGCCATTTGTTGACCTTTCACAATCTTATTCTATTTCTACTATGATAATGCGAGGATTAGACGGAAAGCGATGCTTGAGTGAAAAAAAAACGCTCGCCCCTCACACCAAATACCAAACACTGCGATGATTCTACGGAGTGCGATCGCACATAATCATCATCCCTAATTTGCGATCGACCTCCCGCATCAATTCTCAACAAAGCATCAGGCTGAAATTCGTTATCTGCGTCCAAGCGCACAGTAGCATTTTCGCCCAATTCCACCCCAGCCAACGTATAATTTGATTGTGTGGTTCGCCGTGACTTCTGAATCTTACCGATGATGCCACATAAAATATTTTTTTAATCTATTCAGTTAGCCATAAAAATTCAAGTAAACATAGCATCACGGGAGCGAGTTTTGTCGCATTAAACTCGCTCCTAAGCTGTTCTGCATTTAAACTACACAGTCAAAATTTGATAAAGTTCTTGTGGGGTGGGCGTCTCGCCCGCACAAAAAATGCAATTTAGATGTAGAACAGCTTAATATCAAATTTTAACTAAATCCGCCCCTTAAACCTTCTGCTTCTTCCTTCGCGTCCTTCGCGTCTTCGCGGTTCATTTCTAACGCAAATATTCAATCCAAGCCGGCAAAACCTCCGGCGAACCGTACCACTTCCCCGGAGAACGAGGCGAATGCCAAACCCCCTCCAACACCAGATTTTCTGCCCCATCCAAAACAGCAGCTTCCACCGGCGTAATTCCATCTCCCCAAGTTTCGCCCTTCCCCACAGTCAATTCGTAACTTTTATAAGCCAGCCAAGTCCCAAAACCGCGCTTGCCAAAAACAGCCTTCCCAGCAGCGCACACGTAGCGCACCTGCGGGTGAAAAGCCCCCGGATAGTGAATTTTCACAAAATCTAGATTTTTGCGCGTCCAGCGCTCTTGAGAGACGTGCGGCGTGCCTAAAGTGATTAAAGTATTCACATAAGGGTGAGCTTCCCACAAACCCGCATCCTCAAGCACGTCGCCGTGAATCGTGTAAGGCTTTTCGCCCAAATAGATGCGAGAAATCCAGCCGCCGGCGGAATGACCGACGAGATTGATCTGCGGAACGCCGTATTGCTGTAACATTTGTTTGACCGTGCGATCGAGCTGTCGCAAAATTGGCACCATCGACCGCCCGCCAAAAGTCGGCAACCAATCTCCCTTGCCCAGAGGCACTGTTACTGTTGGGAAACCTCGATCGACCAGAGACTTTTCTAATTCGCGATAGTCGGAAGCAGCAGCAAAATATCCTGGTAAAATCACGGTTGGTAATGGCATCGTCAATTTTAGATTTTAGATTTTAGATTTTAGATTTTGCGGCCGGAGTGCTACGATCTGTTTTTCAAGTTCAAAGACACTTGCCGAAGCATCCTTTGGATTGCTAACATCTGCCACTCGTTAAACCTTTTGCTTAGGGAATATCTACTTCTATGGCTCGCGAGCCGATTCAAACATGGTATTTTACCCTAGTTGTCGTTCACTTAGAAGACCGTTTTCTACTGGTACAAGAGCGCAAGTACGAGCAGCAGTGGTATCTGCCAGCAGGGCGAGTGGAAAAAGGGGAGACTTTGCTCGAAGCTGCTATGCGTAATACCTTTGAGGAAGCGGGCATTTCCATCATCGTTGAGGGAATTCTCCGGGTAGAACACACAGTGATGCCTAGGGGCAATGTGCGCCTCCGAGTCATTTTTGTTGCTCGTCCAGAAGATAAGACGCCGCCCAAGAGCAAGCCGGATGAGCATACTTTGTGCGCTGGCTGGTATTCTCTCAAGGAATTAGACCAGTTGTCGTTGCGGGGAGAGGAAGTTCGGGAAATGTTTCAATATATGGCAAGCGGCGCTCCAATTTATCCCATCGACTTGCTCACCATCGAGGGAGCTCCTTTTAAAAATTACCGCTATCGCTGGTGAATCCATCGATTTTGGATTTGGGATTTTGGATTTTCGATTTGAGACTTCGGCGTGAGTGCGATCGCCCTTACGATTTTAGATTTACTTGCAGCGCAGTGAATCAGGGAGCAGGAACTTTAATTTACAATTTGTAGAATCGACCCTGACGCTAGTGTCGGGGGCTTGTACTCATTTTGGGGCGGGGCTACCGAGGGACTGCGGGCTGGGCTGACAGCCACTCGATCAGTTTTTTGATGGCGTAACCGAATTGGAAACGCCGATCCATCGAACTTGTCGATCGTGTTTAATAAATTTGGTTCAGTTTCGGGCCCATGAATTTTCATCAAGGTCGATCGGGCAACTGCGAGGGCGATCGTGCTAAAATTATACCTTTGAATTCCCAACATCTCCTCATTAAAACGAATTTACACTCAATCACAACCACAACAATATAAATTACCAATCCCCCAATCACTCAATCTCCCAATCCCCCAATCTAAAATCTAAAATCTAAAATCTAAAATTTAAATGACTGACTCTTCCTCCCTAGCCAACACCCTTTCCGAACCGCTGCGCCAGCCTTTTTGGTGGGCAGCCCTAGCTTCTGTGGGCCTTCACGGAGTCCTCGGAGCAACCGCCCCGACGCTCTCAAACATAATTTATGGTGGAAATTCCTCAAAAAATATCCCCGGTTCTGTCGGCTTAGTAGAACTAACTCCCGCAGAAGCCGGCCGCCTGCCACAAACCATACCACCGAAACCGTCTAATACGCGATTTACGCCATTTTCGATCGCACCAGTTCCCCTTCGGCCAGGGCCAAAGTTAGCCCCGCCCTTGCCCCCCGCACCAGATACCATCAACTTGCCCGCCATGCCGCCGGGGATGCCCCCTCCTGGATTCTTTTCGCCTCTGCCTCCTTCCCCTCTCCCGCCCTTCACGGCCCCAACAGCCCCACCACCTCCCAAAACTCCATCCCCAACAGTCAGAGCCCCCTCCCAGCCAATACCCACTTTCGTCCCACCCGTACCTCCCAGCGGTTTTCTTTTCCCGCCCTTACCTGGTAATTTCGATCCCAATATCCCGCAACCACCCTCGCTGCCAGAACCGCCCCAGCTTCCCGGCGGCGGCTCGGAAGATGAAGCAGAGGCGCTCAAAAAGATCATAGCCAGTAGAGGCGGACTCCCACTATTTCCAGACGGAGCTCCAGTCTTTACCCCGGAATTCCCAATTGGCAGGAATGTGGGACCCGATGGAGTACCAAAATTGACTCAAAAAGATCCCAATAAAAGGAATCTCATCGCAGAAACTCCCGAAGAAAGAATCAGGAGACAACAATTTGAAGAGGGACAGCGACAGCTAGGACAGTCCGGCCAACCGGGTTCAAACTCATCCACCGACACAGGGGCACAGCAAACTGCGTTTGTAACTAACTATCGTGCTTTGTTTGACAGATTCCAAAAGGCTTATCCTGACTTGGAAATGACAGCCCCGACTCCTGTGCCTGTCCCTTATCCCGTAGCAGCTTGTTCGCAAAAACTCCAAGGAAGAGCAGTTTTTGGAGCAGTTGTCAGCCCTCAAGGCTTGCTCAAGGCCGAGCCACAGCCGATCGTCCCCACGGGTTACGGTATTCTCGATAATGCGGCTAAAATTGCGATTATTAGCCCTTCTCTAACATTTGAAGCTGCCAGCACGCACAAGCTTTACCAACTGGCTGTCGAGTTTAAGTACGACGAAAAACTTTGTAGTGGCATTCCTGTCACCCCAACCAGGCCCAACCCACCAGGCCAGTCGCAGCCTGCGCCCGCCCAGACAGCGCCCAGACCACCAGGTCAGCCGCCCTCCCCCCCAGCGCCTACTGAAGTGAAACCGCAGTTTGAGAAGCCGCCGGCCCCCTCCACCAAACCGCAGCCAGGGGCCCAACCGTCGCCGCCCGCACCCAAGCCCGCGACTCAACCGTCGCCCTCGCCTGAACCGAAACCAGCGGCGGAACAGTCGCCTTCTCCTCAAGCGCAACCCGCCGAAGAGTCCCCGCAGCCCGAAGCTGCGCCATCTCCAGCCGCCGAAGTGTCTCCGCAGCCCCAAGTGTCGCCATCTCCGGCCCCGGAAGTGTCACCATCGCCGGAAGCTGCCCCATCTCCTGCCGCCGAAGTGTCACCATCTCCGGCCCCGGAAGTATCGCCATCTCCGGCCCCGGAAGTGTCACCATCGCCGGAAGCTGCCCCATCTCCTGCCACTACCGAAAATTAATTGGGCATCGGTAATTGGCAATCGGTATTGTAAAACTTCATTAAGTTTCTCGTCAAAGATAGTCAGGAGTAGTATATGCTGACTGATCAGAAGGATTTGGACTGCCCAAGCAACCGCTTTCAACGCGGCATGAATTTACGAGCCACACCTATCACTCATCCAGCTAGCCGATTGGCAAACACATCCACAGAGGTTTGTACAAAACCGCAGATGGTTTGTTAATTAATGCGCTCCGTGAATGGGTATTACACGATCGTGGCAAAAGCACTCCCAAAAGCATTGAGCAATGGGATAGGGAGCTGCGTAGCTGGGCCAATGCGGGTCAATCCGCTCAAAGTAAAAGTGAAGGGGGAGGGGCCGAAGGCCTCCCATGTCATTTAATAGATGACTATACTTTTACCAGCTATGGGAATGGGTAATATCTGACATCTTGCAGCAATATCAATAAGAGGATTTTTCGTGGGGTCGGGCGGGTTTATAGATCCTATTTGCAAGCTTTAAGGCTGTTGGCGAACCCGCCCCTACGGCTAATTGAGAATGGTGCAAGATCTCAGTAATATCCAATATGCTTGCTTCACTGTTGTGAGTTAGTAGTTAGTAGGGTGCGTCAGCTTGAATATTTGTTGCTTCTCCAACTAATTTCAACTTGCTGACGCACCTTACTTTCTCCACTAAGAATCAAGTTGTTTTTCGTTTGCCAAACCCGGCTTTGGACGATTGAAATTTTGACTACAAAGCTTATTACCTATTCCCTTAACCTCTCAATTGTATTGAACTTTATACATTTGAAATAAGTCGCCACTTTGCTTTTTTACTACCTTAGCGCCAGCAGCTTTAATCATTTTTTCCCAATCTTCTATTGTCTCTAAAAATACTTCGCCGGCTCGATAAGTTTCCAAAATTGCCCAATCTTCTGCTAAAGGAGCGTTGGGGTTGAGGACATCAAAAACAAAATGACCACCCGGTTTTAGAACCCGCTTTACTTCTCCCATGACAATACTCCAATAGTCTAGGGGATAGTAACAGCTAAAGCCTGTAGCGAGGCATAAATCGAACTGAGCCTCTTCGTAATTTAACTGGTGAGCGGGGGCCCATTCTACGCCTTTGAACAGCTTAGAATTGAGCTGAGGGCCGCGAGCGTTTAAGGCGTCTCGCGCTGCGCTGCTGATTTCTTGACCGTAAAAATATGCTTCCCAATCCCGCCAAGGGTAGATGAGAAAGCTGACTCCGCAGCCAATGTCTAAACAGCGCTGATTTTTTTGAGGTTTGGCAATTTTCCAGAAGGGAGAAACTGTTTTTGCTTGGAGAGTTCCTGCAACCGATTCTAGGAAAATCGGCATTGCTTCGACTTCTTCTGGTAAGGCGAAAGCTTCTCCTCGGTATTCGCGATCGAATCGAGAAGCGACTTGCGACAGTAAGACTTGCCAGCTATCTGATTTTCCTTTAGCAAACCAAGTCTGCTCCTGACCCGCTACTGGGCGATCGGACTTTTTAGACATTCTTGAATTACCTTTTAGAAGCTTTGAGAGCTTTTGTAAAGTTTTGGCGGTAAGGCTTATTAAAAATTAACGCTGGCCAGAGCAGCGAGAGCTTCAGGCGATTTGTAAAACTTCTGTCGAAGTTAGTGCGATTGAACCCATTCCAAAATTTCCAAATACCGCCGCCGTAAGCGATCAGCAATGCCAAGCTAATTAACGTACTCATTTAAAAAACCCCTAAGCAATGGATAGGATTTTGGGTCAGCTAGTCAAAGCGCTACCCTTAATCTATCATTTATCAGACGCCAAAGCGCACCGATCCCCGTAATAATTCCACCTTCACAAAGAGACTTCAAAATCCCCGCTGGCGACAAACTTAAAAATAACACCCCCGAAATAGCTTTCACTGAGCAAGCCAGAAGGGACTTCTGCCAAAAGCCGATGATTCTGAGGGCTTATACCATTGAAGAATTGAAGAATTGAAGAATTGAAGAATTAAAGAATTGGGAATGACTGATGAGATAAGGGTTTCGAGTACGGGCCTACAGTTGCATTCTGTTTTTTAACTGATATTACCCAACATCCCCTACAAATCCGAGCTCGACCGGGGGATTGGTGCGATGCCGCAAGTTCTAATTCGGTTGAAATCGGTTGCTGTTGGGGGACGGCCAAGCCCAACGGGATTTCACAGACGTGTCACTACTCGAAGATAATTAACTAAGAACTGATAGCTCGCGGCCGACGAATTACAGCAGGCAAACTTTTTCTAGCGGACAATAGCGGTAGAGAGCTTTTTAAGCAAGGAGGATTTTATGCGTGCAGTGCTGATGGCTGGGGGATCGGGAACGAGGCTCAGACCCCTGACGTGCGATTTGCCCAAACCGATGGTGCCGATTCTGAATCGCCCGATCGCAGAACACATTATTAATTTGCTAAAAAGGCATCAGATTACGGAAATTATTGCGACGCTGCACTACCTTCCCGATGTCATGCGCGAATATTTTACTGACGGGGCAGAGTTTGGCGTTCAAATGACTTACGCTGTGGAGGAAGACCAACCGCTGGGTACGGCTGGTTGCGTCAAAAATATTGCTGAATTGCTCGATCGCACTTTTCTGGTCATCAGCGGCGACAGCATCACAGACTTCGACTTAACCGCAGCGATCAAATTTCACCGCAGCCAGCAATCCAAAGCCACGTTAATTTTAACTCGCGTTCCCAACCCGATGGAATTCGGGGTCGTGATTACCGAGGAAAATTACCGCATCAGTCGCTTTCTGGAAAAGCCTTCTAGCAGCGAAATTTTCTCCGATACTATCAATACCGGCATTTATATTTTAGAACCCGAAGTCTTGGATTACCTGCCGACACATCAGGAGTGCGACTTCTCCAAAGACTTGTTTCCCCTGCTACTGGAAAAAAACGAGCCGATGTACGGGTACATCGCCGAGGGTTACTGGTGCGATGTCGGCCAGCTAGATGTTTACCGGGAAGCTCAGTACGACGCGCTGCGGGGAAAGGTCAAACTGGATTTGAGCTACTACAACGAAGTTCGATCGGGACTTTGGGTAGGTCAGAATACTTTTATTGACGATAGCGCGATCGTCGAAGTACCGGTCATGATCGGCAACAATTGCCGAATTGGAGCCCGAGTTAAACTCGATGCAGGTACTGTGATCGGAGATAACGTGACAGTCGGGGCCGATGCCAACCTCAAACGTCCCATCGTCTGGAACGGAGCAATTGTCGGCGAAGACGCTCATCTGAGGGCCTGCGTGATTTGCCGGAGTACGCGCGTAGACAGGCGCGCTCACGTCCTAGAAGGTGCTGTCGTCGGTTCAATGTCGATCGTGGGAGAAGAAGCACAAGTGGGGCCAAGCGTGCGCGTCTGGCCGAGCAAAAATATTGAATCCGGCGCTCTGTTAAATCAAAATTTAATTTGGGGAGAACAAGCTAAGCGGAATTTGTTCGGTCAGCGTGGCGTTCAAGGACTGGCAAATGTGGATGTTACCCCGGAATTTGCAGTAAAATTGGGCGCGGCTTATGGCTCGACTTTGAAACCCGGGACTGCGGTATCGGTTTCTCGTGACCAGCGGAGCATTTCGCGGATGGTTTCGAGGTCTTTGATTGCGGGTTTGATGTCGGTGGGAATTAATGTGATCAATTTGGAATCGACGGCAATTCCGATCGCGCGCACGGTTTCGTCTACGATATCAATTGCCGGCGGCATTCACGTTCGCATTTCGCCCGATCGCTCCGACCACATTTTAATTGAATTCTTCGATATCAAAGGCATCAATATTACTAAAGGAGCTGAGAAAAAAATCGAGGGGGCTTATTTTAAGGAAGATTTGCGGCGGGCTCTAATTCCCGAAATTGGAGAGATGACGTACTTTAACCAAGCTCTTGATGTTTACAACCGCATTTTTGAGCGGCAGATGAATGTTGAGGCGATACGCTACAGCAATTCTAAGGTGGTAATCGATTACGTTTACGCGGTTTCTGGAGCAATTCTGCCCCAAATGCTCGCCAAGTTCGGCTGCGATGCGGTGGTTCTCAATGCCAGTCTCAAGCAGACTTCTCTAAGCAACGGGGAACGGGAATATTTGCTCGACCAACTTGGCCGGGTGGTGAAAGCACTCAGCGCTAATTTTGGAGTGCAGGTATCGGCTAACGGCGAACAGCTCATTTTGGTAGATGAGTCTGGGATAGCGATTCGCGGCGAAATGCTGACGGCGTTGATGGTAAATTTGATGCTGACTTCTCATCCCAAAGGTACAGTAGTAGTGCCGGTTCATGCGTCTTCTGCGGTGGAGGCGATCGCCCGACGCTATCAAAGCAAGGTAATCCGCACGAAGGCGAACCCAACTGCTTTGATGGAAGCTGCTAACAGGAACCCGAATGTGGTTTTGGGCGGCAGCGGCCTTATGGGTTTTATTTTCCCGCAGTTGCATCCCGGATTTGACGGAATGTTCTGCATTGCTAAAGTGATAGAAATGATGACGATTCAGGAGCGATCGCTCGGACAGATCAAGGCGGAACTTCCCCGCATCACCCACCGCAGTTACAGCGTCCGCTGTCCTTGGACTATCAAGGGTTCGCTGATGCGACATTTAGTAGAAACTCATTCGCCCGATCGTTTAGAATTATTAGATGGAGTGAAGATTTTTAACTACAGCGACGACAATTGGGTATTAGTTTTACCCGATGCTAGTGAACCAACCGTTCATATCTTCGCCAACAGTGAGGATCGAGATTGGGTATCTGAAACGTTGAAGGAGTACCGCGCCCTCGTTCACGATTTTGTCAGTCAAGCCGAGGCGGCGGTTCTCCAAGATAAATTTGGTAACGTGTAAGCTGTGGAGCATTTAAACCAGTAACGAGGCTAGTAGGGTGCGTCATTCGCGAACCCTTACGCTGAAACGGAAAACCTTAGATGCTGACGCACCTTACGCAAGTCCTTTAAATGCCGAACAGCTTAATCGGGAATTGGGCATTGGCCAAACAGGGCATTGGGCATTGGCAATGGGGAATTGGTAATGCAAAAGTAAAAAAATAAAATGCGTTATTTTAAGTTTTACCTTTTTACTTGAAAGTTCATGCCCAATTCCCAATCCCGAATTCCCTGTTTGGTCAATTCCCAATTCCCGATGCCCAATTCCCGATGCCCAATTCCCAATGCCCAATTACGCACAGATAACAACAGATGAATAGCTGCATTTTGATGGCGGAAATAATTCAACAACCGCAACTACGTTATACTCCTGACAATCAACTTCAAATCGCTGAGATGTTGGTGCAGTTTCCCGGCCCAAAACCCGAAGATCCACCCGAACATTTGAAAGTGATAGGATGGGGAAATTTTGCTCAAGAAATTCACGAGAAATATCACGAGGGCGATCGCGTGATTATTGAGGGACGGCTGAGCATGAATACGATCGAAAGAGATGGTATTAAAGAAAAGCGCGCTGAACTGACAGCTCAAAGGATTTACAGTGTCGGCGCCGATGCCATGAGTGCGGCTCCCCCAGCTAGAACCGCCCCGGAACCGGCTCAAATTCGCGACAGCGCCCCGGCTAATGTGCCGAGCAATGTAGTACCTTTAGGCTCGCACAAGCGCAGTTCTAACAGCGCTCCAGGCGGCGCTAACCGCACGTCTAGTTCGGATTGGAACTCGCATCAGTCTTCAAATTCTGAGTCCGATCGCCAGTCGGGTTCGTCTAACGAACCGGAAAATCCCGATTACGATCCGATTCCATTTTAAAAATTAGGGTGCATCACTTTACAACTCGACTGTTCGATCGAAAGTGACGCACCTTAATTTAAGAGCGATCGCACGTCAGGAAAAAAAGGGCGATCCTCTTCGAGGGCTGCGCTAACGAATTTGGCTGAACTACGAGCTAAATTGCAAATTTTACAGCTTGATCGTCACAACTTTTTTCTTGCTTTTTTCGTCGCGCAGCACGACGGTATTGTAGGGTGATGTATCCGTCCCCAGCGGAATTGGCAGCTTAAAGCTGCTGCTCTTATGCTTAACTTCGCCTAAATCTATGCTTTTCGTTATATTGCCATCTGTTGCCAGATAAGCGCTAAGTTCGCCTTTATAATCTTCAATCAAAAAGTCTCTGAAGAAAAGGACTTCCCCAGGACCATCGACATCGATAGCAAGGATGACCGTACCGCTAAACGTTGCGCCTTTTTCTTCTTCATCAACCGTCGCCATTTTAATTTCCGAGGGGTCTTGACCGGACATATCTGGCATAAATTTTTTCTCCTGAGCAAAGCGCAATAATTAACAAGAAGCTTACCTGACGCTAGGGGCGATCGCAAAACTCTTAGGACGTATTTCTGCATCGGTCTTGCTTCTCTCTAAGGTTAGAGAAGCCCGCGATCGCGCATTATACCACCAATTATCTCAATTCTTGAATCAGTAAGGAATGAGAATTAAATAACTTCCACTCTTGAAAGTGGGATGGGCGTCCCGCCCGTCCAAAAAGGACGGGCGGG